>NZ_JAMYNR010000011.1:0-224901 GCF_040319155.1 Mesorhizobium sp. M0954
ATACGGATAAGGTGTTCCACGGACGGCTCCCTTGTTTGAGATCTCAACGAACTCATTCTGGCACATCCGATGCCGTCGGGCGCCGTCCACCCCATCATGCCGTAACCTCCACGCGCTGCTACGTTGAACTGCAGGGCAAGCTCGTCCTCGATTGGTCGCAAGGGGGCTAAAGGCCGGCGCTCTGCGGCGCCCCCCTCTGCCCTGCCGGGCATCTCCCCCTCTTGGGGGGAGATTGGCAGCTTGACGGGCAGCGCGAATCTCGCAAACAGAACCTCAATCCGGCCCGAACCCCGGCGACGTCGCACTCCCGTCATCCAGCTTCGACAGCCATTCGACCAGCGTCGCGCGGTAGCGCGTCAGGCCTTTGTAGTTGGCGAGTTCGTCGGGCAGGTCGCGGATGACGCGGTGCAGGCGCCGTGCCCATTTCGGCTGCGTCACCAGCTCATCCATCTTGATCAGGTAGCAGCGGATCGGGAAGACGATCGCATTCGAGCGCGGCAGCCGCCAGAAGCTCTGCAGCTCGACGCGCAGATGGACCTTGTCGCCGACGTTTTCGGGCGTCACCGTGGCGCGGTCCGGACCCCATTTGTGGTAGTTTTCCGGGCTGGTATCGAGGCGCGGATTGATGGTCATCGTCCAGTTCAGCCGCCGCGCCGGCTTGCCCTGCTGGATGTTGGTGAGGAATTTCAGCGCCCGGACGAATATCCCCTTCTCGTGCGCCAGCGGCACCGGCGCGTGCCATTCGAAGAAGTTCATGCCGATGTCGAAATCGAGCGACCAGTCGGCCTGGGTGGTGACCATGCCGGCATCCATCCACAGATTGCCGTCGCGCTGATCGAGAATGCAGAAATCGCCCTGGCTCTGCCGCGTGATGTACTCCATCGGCCCATAGGGCAGCGTCGAGACGTCGCCGAAGGTGAAGCTGTCGTCGATGCCGAGCGGGCGGTTGATCCAGCGCCAGCGATCGCCGTCCCGGATCAGCGTGAAATGCTCGGGATAGCCCAGCGCCTGCTGCTCCATCAAAAGCTCGAGCAGATCCCAGCCGGCCAGCGTCATGTGCGGCAGCGACTGGCAGCGCAGCGGATCCTCGGCCAGCACCAAGGCGCGGTCCTGCATCTCGGCGACATAGTGCTCGTCGACGTCGATCAAATTCTCCAGCACGCTGCCCTTCGGCCCGGCGACATGCGGCTCGATGTTGACGGCATACATGTAGCTGTCTTCGTGGAACGGGAACGGGAACCGCCTGATGTGCTCGGGGCTGTTCCTGAAGGTGAAGTCGTCGCGGAACGTTTCCTTGCGAAAGGTGATGCCCAAGCTCGCCTCCTATCTTTGCAGCACCAGCGACCGGCCCTCGAAGCGCGAGACGCAGGGCATGATCTTGCAGCCCGAACGGTGGTCTTCCTCGCTCAGCCAGTGGTCGTTGTGGATGAATTTGCCGTCATGCGAAATGACGTTGGTCTCGCACTGGCCGCAGACGCCGCCGCGGCAGAGATAGGGCGGATCGACCCCGGCCGCCTCGATCGCCTCGAGCAGGCTCTGCTGCTCGTCGACACGGATGATCTTGCCGCTGAGCGCCAGCGTCACGTCGAAGGGCGCGCCGGGCTGCGGTGCCGCGAAATGCTCGAAATGCACGGTCTCGGCAGGCCAGCCTAAGGCAGCCGCGCGATCGCGCACCCAGTCGATCATGCCGGACGGGCCGCAGACATAGAGATGCGTGCCGAGCGGCTGCGACGACAGCAGCCGGTCGAGATCGACGCGCTCGTCGCGGTCGTCGTAATAGAGCCTGATCCGGCGGTCGTAGCGCTCTCTCAGCAGATCGGCATAGGTGCCGAGCGAGGCGGTGCGGCAGGTGTAGTGCAATTCGAAATTGCCGCCTTCCGCCGCCAGCTGCGCGGTCTGCGCCATGAACGGGGTGATGCCGATGCCACCGGCCAGCATCAGATGCTTCCTGGCCCGAAGATCGAGCGAGAACAGGTTGACGGGGTAGCTGACCACCATCTCCGTGCCCGGCCGGACCTGCCTGTGCATGAACAGCGAGCCGCCGCGGCCGGCGTCGTCGCGGCGCACCGAGATGGTGTATTCGCGGGTGTCGAGCGGCGAGCCCATCAGCGAATAGGGATTGAGCCTGGTGCGTTCGCCATCGCGCATCTCGACGACGACATGGGCGCCGCCGGAGAAGGTCGGCAAAAGCTCGCCGTCGCGCCGTCGGAAATGAAAGCGCGTCACCAGTTCGTTGATCGGGACGACATCGCTGACGACGACATCGAGCTTGGTGGTGCCGGTGCTCATCGAAAGACCTCCTCGGTCGGAGGAATTTCGCTGCGGTCCTCGGCGTTGATGCAGACGCCCTGGAAGGCGGCGAGGCGCCGCGAATAGTGGTCGCGCACCAGAAGCAAGAGGCCGCAATGCGAACAGGTTGCCGGCTGCGTCGTCACGTTCTCGGTGATGCCCTTGCAATGGACGCACTGCATGCGGCGCGCCAACGAGCCGCGATGCTCGGTCTGAACAGAGGTGTGGTCGATGCCGGCTTCCAGCGCAGCCTGCATGGCCTGGCCGATCAGCCCCTCGGTGCCGGCAAGATAGAGCCTGAGGCCCATATGGGCGTTGGCCAGCGTCTGCTTCAGCCGCGGCAGGGCACTGGCGAAGGAATGGCCGAGGTAGAGCTGCGCCGGCTTCAGTGCTTCGAGCGCATCGGCGTATTTGCCGTCGCGGCCGGGAATGAAGATGATGTGGGCGCCACCGAAGAAATCCGCCGGTGCCTTGGCGGCCAGATCGGCAATCGCCAGCGCTCCCTCTGCATCAGCTATGAAAAGATGATGCTTGCCAGGCTGCGGAGACAGGGTCCCATAGGCCGGGCGGCTGATGATGCTTTTCGCTGCCATACCCGCAGTATGCCTCAGCCTTTCGCCGTGCGCTTGGTCTTCTTCGGATCATCGAAAGGAAGCGGCTCGGCGGTTGCGCTGATGGTGCCGCTCTTGTTGCGGATCTCGAGCCTGGTGCCCTGCACCGCGCAGTCGACGTCGAGCCGGGCAATGCCCATCGATCTTTTGACCAACGGCGAATACATGGCGCAGGTCACCACGCCGACCTTTTTGCCGTCGCGATAGACCGGCGCGCCCTCGTCGGCCGGCTCCTTGCCTTCGAGCAGCACGCCGAAGATCTTGAAGCGCTCCTTGCCCTTGAGGCGGTAGTGCTCCTCGGCACCGCGAAAGCCCGTCTTGCCGGGGCTGACGGTGAAGTCGAGACCAAGCTCCCACAGCGTGTCGCCCGGGCCTTCGTTCTCGAACGGATATTTCTGCGAATTGTCGTAGGGGTAAAACAGCAGGTAGCTCTCGACGCGCAGCATGTCGAGCGTGGTGAAGCGGCACGGGATGATGCCGGCACTCTTGCCCTCGTCGAGGATCCCGTCCCAGATCGTTCCGGCGTCCTGGCCACGGCAGAAGATCTCGTAGCCGCGCTCGCCGGTGTAGCCGGTGCGCGAGATCATCACCGGAAAGCCGAACAACTGGGTCTGCATGTGGTGGAAATAATTGAGGTCGCGAATGCCGGGCACATGCTTTGCCAGATAATCGACGGCGGTCGGGCCTTGCAGCGAAAGATCGTGCAGATTGTCGTCGAAGCGCAGCGACACGTCGCGACCGACGGAAGCGCGCTGCAACTCTTCATGGCCGGTGCCCGAGCCATGCACGACCATCCAGGAATTCGGGCCGGTGCGGTAGAGGATGCAGTCGTCGGTGAACTTGCCGGCCTCGTTGAGCATGCAGGCATAGGCCGACTTGCCGGGATAGATCTTTTCGACGTCGCGCGTCGTTGCCAGATCGATCAGGTGCGAGGCGTGCGGCCCGGTGATGTGGACCTTCTTCAAGCCGGACACGTCCATCAGGCCGGCCTTGGTGCGGATCGCGATATACTCTTCGTCGGCGTCCTTGTCGTAGGTCCAGGCGGTGCCCATGCCGCTCCAGTCCTCGAGCTTCGAGCCGAGCGCGCGATGGCGGTCCGCAAGCGTCGAAAATCTCCAGGATGCCGTCATCCGCTGGTCCTCCGTTCGAAAGAAACTTTTTTGCTTTCCCCTGCTCCCTGCACACGGGCGGGAGCGTTGCCTTGAATATTGATCGCAAACGCCGGGAGCCTGCAATACCCGTAAGCAAATAATTTCATTGTCAGGCAAATCCGGCGAGCTCAAACAAACGGTTAACGTCGCGTAAAATCGTCTTGACAATTCCAGAATTCGGCCGGATTTTATGAAAAAAATTTCACTCTCTTGAAAGAGGGCAATGACCGGCCTGGACCGGCGTTGAAAAAGGGGAAAGCCGATGTCCGACCTGCAACAGCGCGTGGAAGCGTTGTACCGTTCCGACGTGCGTGGATCCGTGCTCCTGATCGTCTGCCTGTGGGCGACGATCCTCTTTGTCCTGTTCATGACATGGCCATACGTCCCCGACGCCGGCATCAAGCTCGTCGTCGCGGTCGCCGCCGCCGCGGTGCTGATCTTCAACACGGCCGCCATTCTGGCGATGGTCAACCACTACAAGGAAGACAAGGACTTCATCTACGGCCTCGACATCAAGAACGCCGACGCCTACCGCAACCGCAAGTCCTGAGGGGGAGACGCATGGCCCGCTATACACCGCCCGAACAGAGCAAGGCCGGACAGGTTTTCGATATCGCCGTCGTCGTGGTCGCGATTTTCGTCGCGCTGTGGCTGCCGCTGAAACTAGGTCTGGCAGGGGCGGCAAAATCCATCGACGCGCTCGACGCCAAGACGTGGGAAGCGCTCGGCCAGAACCCGACCATGGCCTCGATCTGGGAAAAGCTCGGCTACACGCCGGAAACCGCGCACGACATCATCCAGAACCGGTTCCACTACATCATCGACTGGCCGACGCTGATCATCATGGCGGCGGTGCTGATCGGCTATTTCATCTTTCTGTTCCGCGCATCGGACCGCGAATACCGCGACGTCATCGACGAAAAGTTCGGCGACAAATAGATAGGAAGCATCGTCATGTGGGTGGCACTCTCTTACGCATGCTGGGGCATCTCGATCGTGCTCGCGCTGTGGATGCTCTACGACTGGT
Source organism: Mesorhizobium sp. M0954 (assembly GCF_040319155.1). NCBI lineage: Bacteria > Pseudomonadati > Pseudomonadota > Alphaproteobacteria > Hyphomicrobiales > Phyllobacteriaceae > Mesorhizobium > Mesorhizobium sp. M0954. Next base: position 5,079 of record NZ_JAMYNR010000011.1, read on the forward strand.
TCAAGATCGACACGACCTATTCCGAAGAGATGCTGACCTCGTCCAGGGAAGGCGAACTTGAAGCCGTGTCCGAAAAACACCGGATCTGAGTGGGGGATTGAACGATGACGATCACGGCTGAACCAGCGGTGCAAGTGCAGGGCGACAGGGTTTCACTGCTCAGGGTGCTCGGCCCCGCCCATGTCTGGGCGCTCGGTGTCGGCATCGTTCTGGTCGGCGAATTCACCGGCTGGAATTTCGCGGCGGACAAGGGCGGCGCGCTGGCGGCGCTGATCGTCTGCTGGATCGTCGGGCTGCTCTACACCTCGGTCGCGATGATCGATTCCGAAGTGACCTCGACGGTTGCCGCCGCCGGCGGCCAATATGCGCAGGCCAAGCACATTGTCGGGCCGCTGATGGCCTTCAACGTCGCGCTGTTCCTGGTCTTTGCCTACACCATGCTCGAAGTGTCGGACGCGATCCTGCTCGGCGACACCATCGTCGCCAAAGCCGGCGTCGAGGGCCTCACCCATAATTCCTTCATCGCCGCGACAATCGTCGTGCTGGCATGGCTGAACTATCGCGGCGTGCTGATGACGCTCAACGTCAACTTCGTCATCACTGCCATCGCCTATGTCTCGATCGTCATCCTGTTCTTCTCGGTCAGCCCGTGGACGCAAGGCGCCGTGCTCAAGCTCAACGAGTTGGTGACCCCGGGCAACGCGCTGCCCTATGGCTGGATCGGCGTCATCGCCGCCTTCCAGTTCGGCATCTGGTACTATCTCGGCATCGAGGGCACCACGCAGGCCGCCGAGGAAGTGCGCTCGCCGGCGCGCTCGCTGCCCTATGGCACGATGGCCGGCATGATCACGCTTCTGATCGCCGCCGCCATGACCTGGTATGTCTGCGCCTCGCTGATGCCCTGGGAATATCTCGGCATCACCTATTATCCGCTGTGGGACGCGGGCAAACTGACCGGCAGTGCGCTGCTGGAAAACCTGTTGTTCATCGCGACGCTGCTTGCCGCGCTCGCCTCCGCCAATGGCTGCATCAACGACGCCGCGCGCGCCTGGTTTTCGCTCGGCCGCGACCGCTATCTGCCGACCTGGTTCTCGGCGGTGCATCCGAAATACCGCACGCCCTATCGCTCGATCCTGTTTCTGCTGCCGATCGCGCTGGCCTTCGCCTTCATCGCCGACCTCAACCAGGCGATCACCTTCTCGATCCTGTCGGGCGTGCTGCAATACACCTTCATGAGCATCAACATCATCATGTTCAGGAAAAAGTGGCCGCTCGGCTCGATCCGCCGCGGCTACACCCATCCGTTCCACCCGCTGCCGGCGATCGTCTTGTTCTGCCTTTGCGTGGTCACCTTCTTTGCGATCTTCCTCGGCTTCGGCTCGCAGCTGATCGCCATGGTCGCTTTCTACTTCCTGATCTCGCTGTGGTTCCACTTCTACCGCTACAAATTCGTGCGCCGTGGCGCCCAGTTCACCATGCCGTGGCCGAAGCCGCAGGGCTACTGACGGCCCGCCCGGTCTGGGCGGGCATTTGCGTGACGAGGTGGGTTAGGTGATCTCAGCATTGCTCGCCGGGGCGGTTGCCCTGGCTCTCGTCCTCCATATAGCCTGGCTTGCGCGGGCCAGCCGCGCCAAGGCTTCGACCGAGCTTGCCGCCGACGAAGCCGGCGTCCGCGCCGTCATCCCCGACGCGGCCAACGTCTCGGACGGCACTGCCGGCGTCGTCACCTTCGCCGGCTCGTGGAACGGCCGGCGGGTGCAGGTGCGGACCATCGTCGACACGCTGGCGATCAGGAAGCTGCCGGCGCGCTGGCTGAGCGTTTCGATCACCGAAAAGGTCGCGATACCAGGCACTTTCGATATGATGATGCGGCCGGGATCGCCGACGACTTTTTCCAATTTCGATCATCTCGTCCATCCGCTGCCGAAGGCGGCGGGGTTTCCGGCCGAGGCGGTGCTGCGGAGCGACCGCAAGGGCGTGCGCTTCCCCGAAGCCATCATCGCCGGCCACCTCGATATCTTTGCCGAGGAGCGCGCCAAGGAATTGCTGATCACGCCGAACGGCGTGCGCATCGTCTGGCTTCTGGCCGAGGCCGAGCGGGCGCGCTACGGCGTATTCCGGCAAGCCGAATTCGGCACGGTCAGGCTCGATCCGGTGCTGATCGAGAGGCTGCTGTCGTCGGCTTCGGCGCTGCGCGATGCCATCAATCAAAGCGAACGGCAAGCGGCATGATCAGCCAGATCACCACCTCCCCCGCACCACCGAGCCCCTATCTGGTTCTGGGCGCTGCGATCGTTTTGCCGGCGAGCGGGCATGTCGTGCTCGGCGTGCCGGTGCGCGGCCTGCAATTCCTGTTCTTCATGGTGATCCTTGCCTGGGTCACCGCCAAGATCGCGCCGCCCGACGCCAGCTTCGTCGGACGCCATGCCGGCGGCTTCCTGATCTATGCCCTGTCGATCCTGGATGCCTACAAGATCGCCCGCATCCGCTATGCCAGATGGGTTCACAATGGCGGCCAGCGCAGCGATAGTGCGGCCGGCGGCGCCTCAGCCGATATATAACGACAGGAAAATTTTTTTCATACCAATTGAATTCCCGGGACTCATTCGATACATCTCGGAGGGAACAAACTCGCGGAGGCTGACATGTGCGGAATCGTCGGACTGTTTTTGAAGGACAAGTCGCTCGAGCCCCAGCTTGGCGCGATGCTGTCGGAGATGCTGATCTCGCTCAGCGATCGCGGTCCCGACAGCGCCGGCATCGCCATCTATGGCGCGTCCTCCAATGAAGCCAAGATCACCATCCAGTCGGCCAAGCCGGAGCGCGATTTCCGCGGCCTCGACGCCGAACTTGCCAAGGCAATCGGCGCGCCGGTGAGCATTGCTGCGAAGTCGACGCATGCCGTGGTCCGGACGATGCCTGCCAAGATCGACGAAGCGCGCGAGGCGATCCAGACGCTGCGCCCCGACATCCGCATCATGGGCGCCGGCGACGTCGTCGAAATCTACAAGGAAGTCGGGCTGCCGGAAGCGGTCGTCGACCGTTTCGGCGTCCGCGAGATGACCGGCACCCACGGCATCGGCCATACCCGCATGGCGACCGAATCGGCGGTGACGACGATGGGCGCGCATCCGTTCTCGACCGGCGCCGACCAGTGCCTGGTGCATAATGGCTCGCTGTCCAACCACAACAATGTCCGCCGCGAGCTGATCCGCGAAGGCATGACATTCGAGACCGAGAACGACACCGAGGTCGCTGCCGCCTATCTCTCCTCGCAGATGGCGCATGGCAAGAACCTCGGCGAGGCGCTGGAAGGCACGCTGAGTGATCTCGACGGGTTTTTCACCTTCGTCGTCGGCACCAAGAACGGCTTCGGCGTGGTGCGCGACCCGATCGCCTGCAAGCCCGCAGTAATGGCCGAAACCGACCAGTATGTCGCCTTCGGCTCGGAATATCGTGCGCTCACCAAACTGCCCGGCATAGACAATGCGAAGGTCTGGGAACCCGAGCCCGCAACCGTCTATTTCTGGGAGCATTGAACCAATGCCGGCAATTAACCTCTCCAAGGCGGCTCGCGAGCCGGGCCATGCGTCACGGGTCTTCGATCTGGCCGAAATGTCGTTGCGCGAGCTCAACCAGGCGCTGCACGATCTGGCGCCCGGTTCGAACGAGACCGCCTGGGAAGTGCTCCACCCGCGAGGCAGCCATTCGGTCGCCGTCGGCGTCGACCAGCCGGTCGCCATCGATGTGCGCGGCAGCGTCGGCTATTATTGCGGCGGCATGAACGACGGCGGCACCATCACCGTGCATGGCTCGGCCGGGCCCGGCGTCGGCGAGAACATGATGTCCGGCCAGATCGTCGTCAAAGGCGATGCCAGCCAGTATGCCGGCGCCACCGGCCGGGGCGGGTTGCTCGTCATCGAAGGCAACGCGTCGTCGCGCTGCGGCATCTCGATGAAAGGCATCGACATCGTCGTCCATGGTAATATCGGCCACATGTCGGCCTTCATGGCGCAGTCCGGCAACCTCGTGGTGCTGGGCGACGCCGGCGATGCGCTCGGCGATTCCATCTACGAGGCGCGGCTTTTCGTGCGCGGCAAGGTCGAAAGCCTCGGCGCCGACTGCATCGCCAAGGAGATGCGGCCCGAGCATCTCGAATTGCTGCAAGGCTTGCTCGACCGCGCCGGTGTGACCGGCGTCAAGGCGGCGGAGTTCAAGCGTTATGGCTCGGCTCGTACCCTCTACAATTTCAATATCGACAACGCCGACGCGTATTGAGGCTCAATGACCTATCGCAACCCGCCGACGACGCCGCGCAAATCCGCGACCTTCGACGACTACACGCTTTCCGAGATCCGCCGCGCCGCGGCGACCGGCATCTATGACATCCGCGGCGCCGGCGCTAAGCGCAAGCTGCCGCATTTCGACGACCTTCTGTTCCTCGGTGCCTCGATCTCGCGCTACCCGCTCGAAGGCTATCGCGAGCGCTGCGACACCAGCGTCGTGCTCGGCTCGCGCTATGCGAAAAAACCGATCGAACTGAAAATCCCGATCACTATTGCCGGCATGAGCTTCGGCTCGCTGTCCGGCCCGGCGAAGGAAGCGCTTGGCCGCGGCGCGACGCTGTCCGGCACCTCGACGACGACCGGCGACGGCGGCATGACCGAGGAAGAGCGCGGCCATTCGAAGACACTGGTCTACCAGTATCTGCCGTCACGCTACGGCATGAACCCGCGCGACCTGCGCCGCGCCGACGCGATCGAAGTGGTCGTCGGCCAGGGCGCCAAGCCAGGCGGCGGCGGCATGCTGCTCGGCCAGAAGATCTCCGACCGCGTCGCCGAAATGCGCACGCTGCCGAAAGGCATCGACCAGCGCTCGGCCTCGCGCCACCCCGACTGGACCGGGCCGGACGACCTCGAGATCAAGATCCTCGAACTGCGCGAGATCACCGACTGGGAAAAGCCGATCTACGTCAAGGTCGGCGGCGCGCGGCCCTATTACGACACCGCGCTTGCGGTGAAATCGGGCGCCGATGTCGTCGTCGTCGACGGCATGCAGGGCGGCACTGCGGCGACCCAGGAAGTGTTCATTGAAAATGTCGGCCAGCCTACGCTTGCCTGCATCAGGCCGGCCGTGCAGGCGCTGCAGGATCTCGGCATGCACCGCAAGGTGCAGCTGATCGTCTCCGGCGGTATCCGCAACGGCGCCGACGTCGCCAAGGCGCTGGCGCTCGGCGTCGATGCGGTGTCGATCGGCACGGCAGCGCTTGTCGCGCTCGGCGACAACGACCCGCGCTGGGAGGCGGAATACAACGAGCTCGGCACCACCGCCGGCGCCTATGACGACTGGCATGAGGGTCGCGACCCGGCCGGCATCACCACGCAGGATCCCGAGCTAATGAAACGGGTCGATCCGATTGCGGCCGGCCGACGGCTGGCGAATTATCTTAAGGTGATGACACTTGAGGCTCAGACAATCGCCCGCGCCTGCGGCAAGAACAGCCTGCACAATCTCGAGCCCGAGGATCTTGTGGCCTTGACGATCGAAGCCGCCGCCATGGCCGGCGTGCCGCTGGCCGGCACCAACTGGATACCGGGCAAGAACGGCTTCTAAGACAAACCAAATGCCAGTAAGCGAGGAACTATAATGGGGAACGATCTCGCCGCCTTCGCCAAGGAAAAGGGCGTCAAATATTTCATGATATCCTACACCGACCTGTTCGGTGGACAACGCGCCAAGCTGGTGCCGGCGCAGGCGATCGCCGACATGCAGCGGGACGGTGCCGGCTTTGCCGGCTTTGCCACCTGGCTCGATCTGACGCCGGCGCATCCCGACATGCTGGCGGTGCCGGATCCGGCCTCGGTGATCCAGTTGCCTTGGAAGCCGGAGGTCGCCTGGGTCGCCGCCAACTGCATCATGGACGACAAATCGGTCGAGCAGGCGCCGCGCAACACGCTGAAGCGGTTGATCGCGGAGGCTGCTGGCGACGGCATGCACATCAAGACCGGCGTCGAGGCCGAATTCTTCCTGATCTCGCCGGATGGCAAGACGATTTCCGACGAATATGACACGGCGTCGAAGCCCTGCTACGACCAGCAGGCGGTGATGCGCCGCTACGACGTGATCGCCGAGATCTGCGACCACATGCTGGCGCTCGGCTGGGGCGCCTACCAGAACGACCACGAGGACGCCAACGGCCAGTTCGAGATGAACTGGGCCTTCGACGATGCGCTGGCGACCGCCGACAAGCATTCCTTCTTCAAATTCATGGTGAAATCGGTCGCCGAAAAGCACGGCCTGCGCGCAACCTTCATGCCTAAACCCTTCCAGGGCCTGACCGGCAATGGCTGCCATGCGCATATCTCGGTGTGGGACAAAGACGGCAAGACCAATGTCTTTGCCGATAATGCGATGGAGCTCGGCCTGTCGGCCAAGGGCAGGAATTTCCTCGGCGGCATCATGAAACATGCGTCCGCGCTTGCCGCCATCACCAACCCGACGGTCAATTCCTACAAGCGCATCAACGCACCGCGCACCATCTCCGGCGCCACCTGGGCGCCGAACACGGTGACCTGGACCGGCAACAACCGCACCCACATGGTGCGCGTGCCCGGCCCCGGCCGCTTCGAGCTGCGCCTGCCGGACGGCGCGGCAAACCCCTATCTGCTGCAGGCCGTCATCATCGCCGCCGGCCTTGACGGCGTCCGCTCGAAGGCCGACCCCGGCAGGCGCTACGATATCGACATGTACCAGTTCGGCCATACGGTCGAGGGCGCGCCGAAGCTGCCGCTCAACCTGCTCGACGCGTTGCGCGAGTTTGACAACGACAAATCGCTCAAGGCGGCGCTGGGTGAGGAATTCTCGTCGGCCTATCTAAAGCTCAAGCAGCAGGAATGGAATTCCTATGCTTCCCACTTCACCCAGTGGGAGCGCGACCACACGCTCGACATCTGATCCGGAATTGTTGCACGCCCGGCGCGAAACAGGTTCATGAAATACTCGATCTTCTCCCTCGCCCGGGCGGCATTTTCCGGCCACAAGAACTGGCAGCGCACTTGGCGCGACGCCAGCCCGAAGAGCCACTACGACGTGGTGATCATCGGCGGCGGCGGCCATGGCCTGGCGACGGCATGGTTCCTCGCCAGCGAATACGGCATCAGGAATGTCGCGGTGCTGGAAAAAGGCTGGATCGGCTCCGGCAATGCCGGCCGCAACACCACCATCATCCGCTCCAATTACGGGCTGCCCGGCAATACCGGTTTCTACGAGCTTTCGATGAAGCTGTGGGAACGGATGGAGCAGGACCTCAACTACAACACCATGGTCAGCCAGCGCGGCGTCATCAACCTCTACCATTCCGACGCGCAGCGCGACGCCTATGCGCGGCGCGGCAACACCATGCGCATCAACGGCATCGATGCCGAACTGCTCGATCTGGCGGCGGTCAGGAAGATGATGCCGTTCCTGAACTTCGACAATGCGCGCTTTCCAGTGCAAGGCGGGCTTTTGCAGCGACGCGGCGGCACGGCGCGCCACGATGCCGTGGTCTGGGGCTGCGCGCATGCGGCGAGCGCGCTCGGCGTCGACATCATCCAGAACTGCGAGGTGACCGGCTTTGTCCGCGATGGCAGCGGCAAGGTGACCGGCGTCGAGACGAGCCGCGGCAGGATCGGCGCGGCCAAGGTCGGCATGGCGGTCGCCGGCTCCTCGTCGCGCGTCGCGGCGATGGCCGGCATGCGGCTGCCGATCGAAAGCCATGTGCTGCAGGCCTTCGTCTCCGAGGCGATCAAGCCGCTGATCCCCAATGTCATGACGTTCGGCGCCGGGCATTTCTACGTCAGCCAGTCCGACAAGGGCGGCCTGGTCTTCGGCGGCGACATAGACGGCTACAATTCCTACGCCCAGCGCGGCAATCTGCCTGTCATGGAAGACGTCTGCGAAGGCGGCATGGCGCTGATGCCGATGATCGGCCGGATACGGCTTCTGCGTCAGTGGGGCGGCATCATGGACATGTCGATGGACGGCTCGCCGATCATCGACAAAACACCGGTCGACGGGCTCTATCTCAACGCCGGCTGGTGCTATGGCGGCTTCAAGGCGACGCCCGGCTCCGGCCTGGTCTTTGCCCATCTGCTGGCGCGCGACGAGCCGCACAAGGAGGCTGCCCGCTTTCGTCTCGACCGCTTCCGGCGAGGTGCGATGATCGACGAAAAGGGCCAAGGCGCCCAACCGAACCTGCATTAAAGGCTGGCTGAAGAAGCATGCGCATTGTCTGTCCCTTCTGCGGCGAACGCGAACTCGGGGAGTTCACCTATCTGGGCGACGCCAAGCCGGTGCGTCCGGCGGCCGGCGCCACCGACGACGAGGTCTTCGACTACGTCTATCTGCGCGACAACATCGCCGGGCCGATGAGCGAATACTGGTACCATGGCGGCGGCTGCCGGGCCTGGCTGAAGGTCGCCCGCAACACGCTGACGCACGAGATTTCGGCGGTCGAACCGGCTGCAGGCATTGGTGCCGCCGAGGTTGGGCGCTGATGGTTGGGCCCGCGCAGACACACCGGCTGGAGAGCGGCGGTCTCATCGATCGCGCCGCGCCGCTGGCCTTCCGCTTCGACGGCAAGAGCTTTGCCGGCTTCCAGGGCGACACGCTGGCCTCGGCGCTGATCGCCAACGGCGTCAAGCTGGTCGGCCGCTCGTTCAAATACCATCGGCCGCGCGGCATCCTGACCGCTGGTTCGGAGGAGCCCAACGCGCTGGTCGAACTGCGCAGCGGAGCGCGGCGCGAGCCGAACACCAAAGCGACCACGGCCGAACTCTATGACGGGCTCGAAGCCGCCAGCCAGAACCGCTGGCCGTCGCTGCGCCACGATCTGATGGCAGTCAATCAGCTGTTCGCGCCGATCTTCGTCGCCGGCTTCTACTACAAGACCTTCATGTGGCCGGCGAAATTCTGGGAGACGATCTACGAGCCAACGATTCGCCGCGCCGCCGGGCTCGGCCGCGCTGCTGGCGTCGCCGATCCCGACCATTACGACAAGGCGTGGGCGCATTGCGACGTGCTGATTGCCGGGTCCGGCCCGGCCGGGCTGGCTGCGGCACTGGCGGCCGGACGCGGCGGCGCCCGCGTCATCCTGTGCGAGGAAGATTTTGCGCTTGGCGGCCGTCTGCTCGCCGACGGCGGCATGATCGACGGCGCGCCGGCGGCCGAATGGATTACGCGCACGCTGGCCGAACTCGCCGCACTGCCCGATGTCCGCATCATGACCCGCACGACATTGTTCGGCGTCTATGATGGCGGCACCTATGGCGCCATCGAGCGGGTCAACGACCACCTGCCCTCGCCGCCCGAGCACCAGGTGCGCCAGCGGCTGTGGCGGATCGTGGCCAAGCGCTGCGTCGTCGCCGCCGGCGCCATCGAGCGACCCATCGTCTTTGCCGGTAACGACACGCCGGGCGTGATGATGGCTTCGGCTATGCGGACCTATGTCGCGCGCTACGCGGTTGCCCCTGCCAGGAGGATCGCGCTGTTCACCAACAATGAGGATGGCTGGCGCACGGTCGAGACCGCGCTTGGCGCCGGTTTGCAGATCGCGGCGGTCGTCGATGCGCGCCCGGACGTCTCCGCCGCGCATCGAGCGCTTGCCGCCAAGGGCGGCTTTGCCGTGCTCAACGGCTCGGTCAGCGGGGTCGAAGGCGGCAAGGACGGGGTCCGGAAAATCGTGGTGGCGCTGACCGGCGGCGCACGGGCGGAAGTCGAAGCCGACGGGCTTGCCGTGTCCGGCGGCTGGAATCCGGCGGTCGGGCTGACCTCCTATCATCGCGGCCGGCCGAAATGGCAGGACGATATCGCAGCCTTCGTGCCGGATGGTGCGCCGCCCGGCATGATGGCCGTCGGCGCCGCCAACGGCGCCTTCGGGCTGGGCGACTGCCTGCGCCAGGGCTTTGCCGCGGGTGCTGCGGCAGCGCAGAGTGCTGGACGCGGCGGCAATGCCGGCACATCGCCGGTCGCCGACAGCGAGGCGTTTTCGCTGACGCCGCTTTGGTATGTGGCCGGCAAAGGGAAAGCCTTCGTCGATTACCAGCATGACGTGACCGCGTCCGACATCGAGCTGGCGCAGCGCGAAGGTTTCGAATCGGTCGAGCATCTCAAGCGCTATACGACGCTCGGCATGGCCACCGACCAGGGCAAGACCTCGAACGTCGCCGGTCTCGCCATCATGGCGGCAATCAGCGGCAAATCGATCCCCGAAACCGGCACGACGATCTACCGCCCGCCCTATGTGCCGGTCGCCATCGGCGCCTTCGCCGGCCATCATCGCGACGAAGACTTCCATGCGACGAGGCTGACGCCGTCGCATCACTGGGCAGCCGAACAGGGCGCGGTGTTCGTCGACACCGGCCTGTGGAAGCGCGCGCAATGGTATCCGCGCGCCGGCGAAAAGGACTGGCTGGAATCGGTCACCCGCGAGGTCAAGGCGGTGCGCTCCGGCGTCGGCTTCTGCGATGTCTCGACGCTCGGCAAGATCGACGTGCGCGGCCCGGATGCCGGCGCCTTTCTCGACCGCGTCTACATCAACACCTTCTCCAATCTCGCCGTCGGTAAAGCCCGCTACGGGCTGATGCTGCGCGAGGACGGCATCGTCTATGACGACGGCACGACGTCACGGCTGGCCGAGGACCGCTATTTCCTGACCACCACCACCGCCAAGGCCGGGCTGGTGATGCAGCATCTCGAATTCTGCCGGCAGGTGCTGTTCCCCGAATTCGACGTGCAGCTGACATCCGTCTCCGATCAATGGGCGCAGTTCTCGATCGCCGGGCCGAAGACCCGGGACCTGCTTCGGGAAATCGTCGATCCGGCGGAGGATTTGTCGAACGAGGGCTTTCCCTTCATGGGGGCGCGGGAAGTCACGCTTCGCGGTGGCATCAAGGCGCGGCTGTTCCGCATCTCGTTTTCGGGCGAAATGGCGTTCGAGATTTCGGTTCCCGCCCGCTATGGCGAGGCGCTGGTGCGCAATTTGATGCTGGCCGGCAAGCCGTTCGGCGTTACGCCCTACGGCACCGAGGCGCTCGGCGTCATGCGCATCGAAAAGGGCCATGTCGCCGGCCCGGAGCTGAACGGCACGACGACCGCCGCCGACCTCGGCCTCGGCAAGATGATGTCGACCAAAAAAGACTTCATCGGCCACGTCATGGCCGGGCGCGAGGCGCTGATTGCCCCAGACCGGCAGGTCGTCGTCGGCATCAAGCCGGTCGACAAGACGCGCCGCCTGCGCTCCGGCGCGCATATCATTCCGAAAGGCGAGACGCCCGGTCCCGGCAACGACCAGGGCTATGTCACTTCGGTCTGCTTCTCGCCCATGCTCGACCAGTGGATCGGGCTGGCGCTTGTTGAGCGTGGCCGCGAGCGCATCGGCGAGATCGTCCATGCGCATGACCCGCTGCGCGGCGAAGACTACGACGTCGAGCTGTGCAGCCCGGTCTTCTACGATCCCGATGGAGGGCGCCAGCGTGGCTGAGTTTTCCTGGATTGCCCGCAGTCCGCTGGAGAAAGCGCTTGTTGTCGGCGCCTATGGCGCACGCGGCACGGCGGCCGGCGTATCGCTCACCGAGATCCGCAATTTGGACCTGATCCAGGTGATGGCGCGGCGCGGCAAAGCGGCAGAACTGGCGAAGGCCGCCGAAACCCGCTTCGGGGTTGCCGCCCCGGAAACGCCCAAGGCGACCCGAACTCCCGACGCTACGCTGATCTGGTCGGGACCGGATCAGTTCCTGGTCCTGTCCAATGGCGGCAAGCACGCGAGCGAACCGCTGAGCCAGACGTTTGCGCAATCCGCCTCGTTGTCCGACCAGTCGCATGCTCGCGCGCTGATCAGCGTTTCCGGAGAAAAGGCGCGCGCGATGCTGGCCAAACTGTCGTCACTAGACCTGCACCCCGCGGCGTTCCCGGCCGGCACCGCTGCGGCGACCGCGGTCGATCACACCAGCATCAATCTCTGGCGCGGCAATGACCGGCCGGACGGACAGGCGGTGTTCAATCTTCTGGTGTTCGCCACCTTCGCGGAAAGCCTGTCGCATACGATGCTGGACGCTGCCGCCGAGTATGGCGTCGAGATCGGGCATTTGGAGGAGTTGGGGTAGGATTGTGCGCCACCTTCCCTTCTCCCCTTGTGGGAGAAGGTGGCCGAGCGAAGCTCGGTCGGATGAGGGGTGCTCCAGCTTGGCTATGACGGCACTCCGTCCAACACCCCTCAACCGTCTCGGCGCGGCGCGCCGATCCACCTTCTCCCACAAGGGGAGAAGGAAGAGGCGCGCGCCTCGCCTTCACTTGCCAACTCCGGCTCTTCTATCCTATTCTTCCCGCTAAAATAATTTCACACACAGGCAAACTTGTTTCTCGAAACCAAGGTTGAGATGAGCCAGTCGCCCTACCCCGCCGTCGTCGCCGGACCGCCCCGGCCGAGCCTGATCCTGCGGCCAGGCCAGATTACGCTGCCGGCCGCGATGGAGCGCTACTCGGTTCAGGGCAATGGCGCGGTGCTGATCGAGGTCGAGGCCGGCGACATTGTCACCGTGCGCGATGTCGAGGGCGGGCAGGCCTGCGAGCTGCTGGCATGGGACAGCAGCGACGCGACCGATCCCGGCATTCTCGGCGAGAAATCGAACAGCAATGCCGCCGGCATCAAGGCGCTGCTGGCCGAAGGCGACGACAGCCTCGCATCCTTGCGCCGGGGGCTCGAGCGGCGCCAGGTGCAGCTCGACCAGGCGAAGGCGGTTCGCGTTTTCGGCGGCGCCACCCCTGCCGGTACCGAACAGACTTTTACCGTCGCCCGCGATGGGTCGATGCTGATTGCCGCGCCCGGCGGGCCGATGCTGGTCGACGGCCACGATACGGCGACGCCGCTTAGCGTCATCGTCCGCCGCGCCACCATCCGCCCGGCAGCGAAATCCAGGCTTGCCGACCCGCTGGCCGATCCCGTGCTCGACCTGCGCGTCCATTCGGCGACGGCGGAGGCCTACTTCGTCAAGGCGGGCGACTATCTGCAGATCATCGATGTCGACGGGCGCCAATGCACCGACTTCCAGTGCTTTTCGGCGCGCAAGCTGGACAAGGGCCGCGATCATCCGCTCGACGTGACGACGACGCGCACGCTGATGGGTTCGAGCTATCCGATGCCCGGTCTGCACTCAAAATACTGCGACCAGGACATGGAGCCGCTGGTCGAGGTTGTGCAGGACACTTGCGGCCGCCACGATGCATTCGCGCTCGCCTGCGCGGCCAAATATTACGACGACATCGGTTATCCCGGCCATCCCAACTGCTCGGAGAATTTCAACCGCGCGCTGGCCGACAAGGGTGTCACGCCTCGCGCCGGCTGGATGGCGATCAACTTCTTCTTCAACACGGCCATCGACGCGCATGGCGTCGTGGTATCGGACGAGCCGTGGTCGCGGCCGGGCGACTATGTGCTACTCAAGGCGCTCACGGACATCGTCTGCGTCTCGTCCGCCTGCCCCGACGATACGACGCCGGCCAATGGCTGGAACCTGACCGACATCCATGTGCGAACCTATCGCGGCCAGCACAAATTCTCGCGAGCGATCGCCAGACGCATGACGCCCGATTCGGAACCGAAAATGACCCGCGAGACCGCCTTTCATTCGAGCTTTGCCAAGCACACCCGCAACTTCGTCGAGTACAAGGGCTATTGGCTGGCCAATTCCTTCGCCAGGCAAGGCCCGATCGCTGAATACTGGGCCTGCCGGCAGGACGCCGTGATCATGGACCTGTCGCCGCTGCGCAAGTTCGAGGTCACCGGGCCGGACTCCGAGGCGCTGCTGCAATACACGCTGACCCGCGACATCAAGAAGCTCGGCGTCGGCCAGGTCGTCTATTCCGCCATGTGCTACGAGCATGGCGGCATGATCGACGACGGCACGCTGCTCAGGCTCGGCAAGGATAATTTCCGCTGGGTCGGCGGCGACGATCTATCCGGCGAATGGCTGCGGGAAACGGCGCAAAAACTCGGCCTCACCGTGCTGGTGCGCTCCTCGACCGACCAGATGCACAATGTTGCCGTGCAGGGGCCGAAAAGCCGCGACATCCTGCGGCAGATCATCTGGACCTCGCCGCTGCAGCCGTCGATCGACGAGCTCGAATGGTTCCGTTTCGCCGTCGCCCGCATCGGCGGCGGCAACGGCATTCCGGTCGTTGTCTCGCGCACCGGCTACACCGGCGAGCTCGGCTATGAGATCTGGTGCCATCCGCGCGACGCCGAAAAGGTGTTCGACGCGATCTGGCAGGCCGGCCAGCCGCACGGCCTGAAGCCGATGGGGCTGCAGGCGCTCGATATGGTGCGCATCGAGGCCGGGCTGATCTTTGCTGCTCACGAGTTTTCCGACCAGACCGACCCGTTCGAGGCCGGCATCGGCTTCACCGTACCGCTGAAGACCAAGAGCGACGATTTCATCGGCCGCGAGGCACTGATCCGGCGCAAGGAAAACCCGCAGAAGAAGCTGGTCGGCCTCGACGTCGACGCCAATGTCGCCGTCGGCCACGGCGATTGCGTGCATATCGGCCGGGCGCAGATCGGCGTCGTCACCTCCGGCATGCGTTCGCCGGTGCTGAACAAGACCATCGCGTTGGCCAGGCTCGACGTCACGCATTCGGCGATCGGCACCGAGGTCGAGATAGGCAAGCTCGATGGTCACAGCAAGCGGCTGCCGGCGCGCGTCGTCGCCTTCGCCCATTACGACCCGCAAAAGACCAGGCCGCGCTCCTGACCGACGCTGTCTGGTTCTTCCCTTCTCCCACAACAAGGGGAGAAGGAAGACCGCACCCGTTGGCAGCGCCAGCGAAGCTCGACTGTTTCACAAACGCAATGTGCAAAGCGTCACAAACCACTTGACGTGAAAGCGCCTTGGGTCAATCTTCACTGCTAAGAAAAAAATACTACTGAGCGGAAAACGCCTGGGGCCGTTCAACGTGAGCGTCGATGACGCCTCGCGAGATTGCGGCTGTTGCCGATGGGGAACATCAAAAATGGGGAATCCACGTAAATGAGCACGATAGTCACCGCCTTGGTGCCGCCTGCCGAAGGGCAGCTGCACCGGAACATCGACTGGCGCGGCGCCTTCTGGGTGGCAAGCGGCGTTCCGGCCCTTGTCCTGTTTTCGATCGGCGGCATCGCCGGCACCACCGGAACACTGGCCTTCCTGATCTGGGCCGTATCCATGGTCATGGGCTTCCTGCAGTCCTTCACCTATGCGGAGATCGCCGGGCTGTTCCCGAACAAATCCGGCGGCGCCTCGGTCTACGGCGCCACCGCGTGGCTGCGCTATTCGAAATTCATCGCGCCGCTTTCGGTGTGGTGCAACTGGTTCGCCTGGTCGCCGGTGCTGTCGCTCGGCTGCTCGATCGCCGCCGCCTATATCCTCAACGCACTGGCGCCGGTGCCGCTGTTCACCGACACTTCGCCGGAAGTCGCCGCCTATATTGCGGCCCATGCCGGAACCAGCGCCGCCGACGCCATCACCGCGGTCACCGCGGCGGCGACGCCGGCGATCCGTAACTGGACGCTCTACGGTCACACGCTTGGCCCGGTTTCCTTCACCTTCAACGCCACCTTCTTCATCGGCGCGGTGCTGATGCTGATCATCTTCTCGATCCAGCATCGCGGCATCCTGGGCACGGCCAACGTGCAGAAATATATCGGCCTGCTGGTCATCATCCCGATGCTGATCGTCGGCGTGGTGCCGATCGTCACCGGCCAGATCAACTGGGCAAACTTCTCGCCGCTGGTGCCGCTCGCGGCAGCCTATGCGCCGGAGCCCGGCGCGTGGAACATCGCCGGCTGGACGCTGGTGCTCGGCGGCATGTTCATCGCGGCATGGTCGACCTACGGATTCGAGACTGCGGTCTGCTACACCTCCGAGTTCAAGAACCCGGGCACCGATACCTTCAAGGCGATCTTCTATTCCGGCCTGCTGTGTATGCTGCTGTTCATCCTGGTGCCGTTCACCTTCCAGGGCGTGCTCGGCTTGAACGGCATGCTGGCGACGCCGATCGTCGATGGCTCCGGCGTTGCCGATGCGCTGGCCGGCATGGTCGGCGGCGGACAGCTGATCCACAGCCTGCTGGTGATGCTGATGATCCTGGCGCTGGTGCTATGCATCATGACGGCGATGGCCGGCTCCTCGCGCACGCTCTATCAAGGTTCGGTCGACGGCTGGCTGCCGCGCTATCTCAGCCATGTCAACGAGCACGGCGCCCCGACGCGGGCGATGTGGACCGACCTGATCTTCAACCTGATCGTGCTGGCCATCGCCTCGGCCGACGCGACGAGCTTCTTCTTCATCCTCGCCGTGTCGAATTGCGGCTACATCATCTTCAACTTCCTCAATCTCAATGCCGGCTGGATCCACCGCATCGACAATGGCCACATCGCGCGGCCATGGAAGGCGCCGAGCTGGCTGCTCGGCCTCGGCGCCTTCTTTGCCTACGTCAACGCGGTCTTCATGGGCGCCGGAGCCAAGGTCTGGAACCCGATGGCATTGTGGGCCGGGCTGATCACGGCAGCCTTGATCATCCCGGTGTTCTGCTTCAGGCATTACATCCAGGACAAGGGCAAATTCCCCGACCACATGCTGGCCGATCTCGGCATGAGCTCGTCCGACCTTGCGGTGAAAAAGGCGGGGATGCTGCCCTATCTGACGCTCGTCGCCGGCGTCGTGGTGATGCTGCTCGCCAACTGGCTGTTCGTCATCTGACGGCTTGCCTTGAGGGATCGGGCGTGCAAGGCGCGCTCGGTCCCTGCATTTTGTTCTTGCTTTGTGCCGGCAGCTATGCTACTAATTTCCATATGGTGCTGATTCGCCCCGAGACCGCCGCTGAGGCGGGTTTTTCTTTTTAGGGGCTATTCGGCAGCGGTGCCGGCGCGGGAGCGACCGCCAAGCGCTGCACCGATATCCTCGAGGACCTGTCCGACGCGCGCCTGGATCGTCTCGGACGCAAGCACGCCGTCGATGAAATCCCTGTCCGAAGCGTAGATCGCGGTCGGCAGCGTAAAGGCCTCGAAGAAGCCGAACAGCGGTCTCAGCTGGTGCTCGATGATCAGCGCATGCCGGTCGCCGCCGCCGGTCGCCAGCAGCACCACCGGCTTGCCCCTGAGCGCCGTTGGGTCGACAAGATCGAAGAAGTGTTTGAACAGGCCGGTATAGCTGCCCTTGTAGGTGGGCGAGCCAACGACGAGCACGTCCGCCGCGACGACGCGCTTGAGGATATCGCCCGCTTGCGCATCCAGTTCACGCGCCCATTTGGCGCCACCGAGGCTGGGGCCGAGGTCGACGACGTCATGCGTGCTGGCGGCCAGGCCATATCTGCCGGCTACCTCGTTCACGATACGATCGACGAAGCCGCGCGTCTTGGACGGCCGGGTGAAATTGCCTGAGAAACCGACAACGGCCGGATTGGTCATGATGCGAAGCCCTCGCGATGATTTCGGGCTGCCAGCCCGCTGCTGACCCTATGGACATTCGGGCCGAACGAAAAGAACGGATGCTTGCCACGGTTTAAAATCATTACCGGTTCTAGCCAGCTTTGCGGATCGCTGCCGTCTCAGGTTGGAAGAACCGGTTTGGCGGCCGCTTCAGGCCAAGATTTTCGCGCAGGGTCGATCCTTCGTATTCGCTCCTGAAAATGCCGCGCCGCTGCAATTCGGGCACGATTTTCTCGACGAAATCATCCAATCCGGCGGGAAGATAGGGGAACATAACGTTGAACCCGTCCGAGCCTTCGGTGACCAGCCATTCCTCCATCTCGTCGGCGATGGTTTTCGAAGTGCCGACGAAGGCAAGACCGGAATAGCCGCCCAGCCGCTGCGCAAGCTGCCTGACGGTCAGGTTTTCCTTGCGCGCCAGTTCGATGACGCGCTCGCGGCCGCTCTTGCTGGCGTTGCTTTCCGGGATTTCGGGCAAGACTGAATCCGGATCGAACCGCGACGCGTCGTGGCCGAGCGCGATCGACAGCGAGGCGACGCCGCTCTCGTAGTAGACGAGGCTGTCGAGCTTGGCCCGCTTCGTCTGCGCCTCCTCGACGGTCTCGCCGACAATGACGAAGGCGCCGGGCAGGATCTTGATGTCGTCGCGCGACCGGCCAAGTTTTTGCGCACGTCCCTTGACGTCGGCAAAGAAGCGCTGCCCCGAGGCGAGATCGGCATGGGCGGCGAAGATCACCTCGGCCGTTTCCGCCGCGAGCTGCCGTCCGGCCTCCGACGCGCCGGCCTGCACGATGACCGGCCAGCCCTGCACCGGCCGCGCGATATTGAGCGGTCCCCGCACCGAAAGATATTCGCCCTTATGGTCGAGCACATGCAGCTTCGCCGGATCGAAATAGAGCCCGCTTTCGGCGTCGCGGATGAAGGCATCGTCGGCAAAACTGTCCCACAGGCCGGTGACGACATCGTAAAACTCCCGCGCCCGGCGATAGCGCTCGTCGTGCTCGACATGCTCGTCGAGGCCGAAATTCAGCGCGGCGTCGGGATTGGATGTGGTGACGATATTCCAGCCGGCGCGCCCGCCGCTGATATGGTCGAGAGAGGCGAAACGACGGGCGATGTGGTACGGCGCGTCGAACGTCGTCGAGGCGGTTGCGATCAGCCCGATACGATCGGTGACGGCGGCAAGCGCCGACAACAGCGTGAACGGCTCGAAGGACGTGACCGTGTGGCTGCGCCGCAGCGCCTCGATCGGCATGTTGAGCACGGCCAGGTGGTCGGCCATGAAGAAGGCGTCGAACTTTGCCGCTTCCAGCCTTTGCGCGAAGTGCTTGAGATGCGCGAAATTGAAGTTGGCGTCGGGATAGGCGCCCGGGTAGCGCCAGGCGCCGGTATGAAGGCTGACGGGCCGCATGAAAGCGCCAAGCCGCAATTGTCGATTTTCTGCCATGGAAAAACGCACCGATGACGACGAGCGTAACGCTCCAATTGCTCGAGCATGGGATGGCTTTGCGGCCATGGGAAGGAATTCTGTTTTGCAAAACCGGCGTCGGGGAGCATTTTTTGTGCGGGCGGCGGACAAATCAATCGATCTTGATGAACACGCCCTTGGTGTTGAGATATTCGGCGAGGTGCTCGGCGCCGCCCTCGCGGCCGTAGCCGCTCATCTTGTAGCCGCCGAAGGGCACGGCCGGATCGATGGCGTGATAGGTATTGACCCAGACCGAGCCGGCGCGGATCTTGCGCGACAGCTGGTGGGCGGTGGCGAGATTTTGGGTGAAGACCCCTGCAGCCAGGCCGTAAGGCGTGTTGTTGGCCCGCTCGACCGCCTCGTCCCGCGTATCGAACGGCAAGGCTGAAATCACCGGCCCGAAGATCTCCTCACGGGCGATCTTCATGTCGTCCGAGACGCCGGCAAAGACAGTCGGCGCGACGAAATTGCCGGCGCCAAGCGCGCCTTCCACAAGCCGGGTGCCTCCGGTGACGAGTTTCGCCCCTTCCGCGGTGCCGGCCTCGAGGTAACCGGTGACCCGTTGCAGCTGCTTTTCGGAGACGAGCGGACCGATCTCGGTCGCCGGGTCGATGCCGTCGCCGACCCTGAGACCCTTGGCGTATGCCGCGAGCCGCTCGACGAACTCGTCATGGACGGCGCGTTCGACGAAAAGGCGCGAACCGGCGATGCAGATCTGGCCGGAATTGGCGAACACCGACATCGCCGCCACCGGCACCGCCTTGTCGAGATCGGCATCGGCGCAGACGATGACCGGCGACTTGCCGCCGAGCTCCAGCGAGACGCGCTTGAGGTTGCCGGCCGAGGCCCGCACGATCGACTGGCCGGTCGCCGTCGAGCCGGTGAAGACGATCTTGTCGACGCCCATATGCTCGGCGAGTGCGGCACCTGCCTCGGTGCCGGTGCCGGTGACGATGTTGACGACGCCTTCCGGAACGCCGGCCTCGTTCATGATGTCGGCGATCAAAAGCGGCGTCAGCGGCGCCTCTTCCGATGGTTTCAGCACGATGGTGCAGCCGGTCGCCAGCGCCGGGCCGATCTTCCAGATCGACGCCGCCGTTGGCGCGTTCCAGGGAATGATGGCGCCGACGACGCCGACCGGCTCCTTGTGGGTGAACGAGACGATTTCGCCGGGCAGCGAGTTGTCGATCGTCTCGCCGTGCAGCGCCGTCGCCATGCCGGCATAGTAGCGCAGCATGCCGATGACCCGGTTGCGATTGGCGCGGGTGCGTATGATCGGCATGCCCATGTCGGTGGTGTCGGAGCGGCTGATCTCTTCCCAGTGCTTTTCGAAGAGGTCGGCGATCCTCAGCAGCAGCACCTGCCGCTCGTAAGGCTTGAACCGGCTCCACGGGCCCTCGAACGCCTTGCGCGCAGCAGTCACCGCCAAGTCGATGTCCTGGCGGTCGGCGCGCGGCACCGTGGCGATGACCGCGCCGGTGGCGGGATTGCGGCTCTCCGTGGTCCGACCGGAGCGGGCATCGACCCAGCCGCCGCCGATGAACATCCGGCGATGGCGCCCGTCGATCGGCAGCCGCAGCGGTGCCTTTGTCTGAGCTATGGTCATGACTGTCCTCCAACCACGCGCTAGTCTTAATAGCGGTGTCGTCCTGTGTTCGGTAGCGAATTTGTCACCACCCAACGGGCGTCAATGGCATGCCGCTTGTTTATTGACGTTCAGCACTTATGTAAGGTATCACCATGATAGATGAAGCACCGGAAGGAATGCCATAGAAGGGGGATTTGTGACGATCACGCAACCTTGGGATGCCGGCCGTGCGACGATTGAAATAAGATCTATCGCGAGAAATCTGAAACTAAACATCTCGTACAAGCTGCATGCGCAGGATCGGCTTTCCGAACGCGGCTTGATCATGTCTGATGTGCTGCATGCGCTCAAGTTTGGAAATGTGTACCAACCACCTGTGCCCGCAACCCGGCCGGGTCATTTCCGTTATCGCGTGGAGTGCAAGACACCGAACAGCGGGAGTCGATCCATCGGGGTCGTTATCATCCCTTCCAAGAACGGATGTCTCGTCAAAGTTATTTCGGTCATGTGGATCGATGAGTTCGAGCGAAAAGCGGGCTCGATAATTGGAGTTGAAGCTGATGAATAACGCACACCACTACACAGAAAGCGGTCTGCTCAACGTTTACATCGAAGGCATCGCCGTTGAGGTGGATGACGATGGCGACGACATCATCACGATTCCTGCTGTGAATGAACTGCATCAAGTAATCGCGCTTGGGATCGTAAGCCATGCCAAGGGCATGAGCGGGGACGAGCTTCGTTTCCTGCGCTCCGAAATGGGTCTGACCCAAGCTGAATTGGCCGCCATGGTCCACCGTGACAAGCAGTCGATTGGCCGATGGGAGCGCAACGAAATCGACATTGACAGCTCGGCTGAGGCCCTGGTGCGTCGTTTGGCAATCGAAAAGCTGGGGCTGCCTGTTGACGCGGGAATCGATGAGTTGTCGCGTCGGAGCGTTCCTACCGCGGACGAGCAACCGATCAAAATACAGAAAATGAATAACGATGCTCGGCCGTACGAACTGATTGCGGCCTGACCCGACCCTGATAACCCCGCCTCGGCGGGGTTATCTATGGAAGACGTTCGCTCGACCGCTATTCGGCCGCCAGGGCCAGTTGCGGCCTTTCGTTCTTTTCTTCCGTCTCGGCCGGCTGCTCCACCACCTTCTTGGGCTCCCTGCCGAAGAACAGCGCATAGGCTGCCGGCAGGACAAGGATGGTCAGCACCGTGGCGACGAGAATGCCGCCCATCATGGCGTAGGCGAGCGGCCCCCAGAAGACGCCACGCGAGATCGGGATCAGCGCCAGCACCGCCGTCAGCGCCGTCAGCACGATCGGCCGGAACCGGCGCACCGCCGAGCCGATGATGGCCTCGGAACGCTCCACGCCGGCGGCGATGTCCTGGTCGATCTGATCGACCAGGATGATCGAGTTGCGCATGATGATGCCGAGCAGGGCGATGACACCGAGGATGGCGACGAAGCCGAACGGCGCGCCGCTGATCAAAAGTGCCGCCGCCGCGCCGATGATGCCGAGCGGACCGGTCGCCAGCACCAGCATGGCCTTGCCGAAATGCTGCAGCTGGATCATCAGCAGCACGACGATGACGGCCAGCATGATCGGCGCTTTCGCCGCAATCGAGGCCTGGCTTTCGGCCGCATCCTCGGCGCCGCCCTGTATCTCGATCTTGTAGCCGGGTGCGAGGCTGGCGCGCAGGCCCTGCATCTCGCTGTACATTTTCATGGCGACATCGTTCGGCTGCACGCCGTCCGGCAGCGTGGCGCGTACGCTGATGGTCGGCAAGCGGTCGCGCCGCCATTCGACGCCTTGCTCCAGCACCGGGACCACCTTGGCGACCTGCGACAGCGGCACGGAGCCGCCGAAATCGGTCGGGATGTAGACGGAGTCGACCGCCGACAGCAGGTGACGGCTTGCCTCCGGCTCACGGGCGACGATCGAAACCGTCTCCTCGCCGTCGCGGAAGTCATCGAGCGGCGCTCCCGACATGGCCGCCTGCAGCGTCTGGCGGATGCGCTGCGAGGTGACGCCGAGCGCACGGGCGCGATCCTGGTCGATCACCAGCTTCATCGCCGGCACCGGCTCCAGCCAGTCGTCGTGGATGGCGCCGAGCAGCGGATTTGCCTGGAACTTCGCCTTCACCTCGTCGGCGATGCGGCGCACCTCCTGGCGATCCGGACCCATGACGCGCATCTGCACCGGCCAGCCGGTCGGCGGACCAAGGAACAGGCGGTCGACCTTGGCGCGGATCGATGGGAAATCATTGGCCAGGATGGTGCGCAGCTTGACAATCAGCCGCTCGCGGGCCGGTTCGTCATTGGCCATCACCAGAAGCTGGGCGAAATTCGGGTTGCGAAGCTGCTGGTCGAGCGGCAGGAAGAAGCGCGGCGCGCCTTCGCCGACATAGGTGGCGATGAAGCGCTTGTCCTTGTCGTCCATCATCCTGGCTTCGAGCGCCTTGGCCTGGGTCTCGACTTCCTTGATGCTGGTGCCTTCCGGCAGCCAGAGGTCGACAAGGATTTCCGGGCGCGACGATTGCGGGAAGAAATTCTGCGGGATGAACTGGAACGCCCACAGGCTGGTGGCAAACGTCATCAGCGTCATCACCAGGACGATGATGCGGTGGCGCACCGCCCATGCAACGGTCGAGCGAAGACGGCGGTAGAAGCGCGTGTCGAAGACATCGTGATGGTTGCCGGCGTGCTTGCGCTGCTTCAGGATCATGTGGCCGAGCCACGGCGTGAAATAGACCGCCGCGAACCAGGACACGACCAGCGCGATGCCGACGACGTAAAACAGGGTGCGCACATATTCGCCGGCCGTCGAGGCCGCGAAACCGACGGGGATGAAGCCGGCCGTGGTGATCAGCGTGCCGGTCAGCATCGGGAAGGCGGTCGAGGAATAGGCGAAGCTCGCCGCCTCGACCTTGACCAAGCCTTCCTCGAGCTTTCGCTCCATCATTTCGACGACGATCATCGCGTCGTCGACCAAGAGGCCAAGGGCGATGATCAGCGCGCCGAGCGAAATGCGCTGCAGGTCGATGCCGAGCTCGTACATGATGGCGAACGTGGCGGCCAGGACCAGCGGAATGACGATCGCGATCACCAGGCCCGAGCGCCAGCCGATCGACAGGAACGATACGAAAAGCACGATCAGCAGCGCTTCGCCGAGCGCTTCCATGAACTCGCTCACAGCCTCCTTCACGACATGCGGCTGGTCGGAAATCTGATCGACCGAAACGCCATAGGGCAGCGCCTCTTCGAAGCGCTTATAGGTCGCTTCGACGTCCTTGCCGACGTCGGTGACGTTGAAGCCCTTGGCCATTACGACGCCGAGCTGGACGCTGTCGTGACCGTTGAAACGGTATTTGCGCTGGTACGGATCCTCGAGGCCGGAGGTCACGGTGGCGATGTCGCCGAGGCGCGTCACCTGGTTGCCGGCGCGCAGGCGAAGCTCGCGGATGTCGGCCGCCCTGGTGACATCGCCCTCGACCGAAATGCGCACCGAACGCTGGCCGGTGTCGACCGAACCTGCCGGGTCGACATTGTTCTGGCCTTGGATCGCATTCTGCAGGTCGGTCAACGTCAGGCCGCGTTCGGCAAGCACCTTGGATGAAACGTCGATGTAGAGCTTTTCCGGCTGGTCGCCGATGATCACGGCCTTCTCGACACCGGGCGTCGTCAGCAGCATGTCACGCGCCTGGATGGCGAATTTCTTCAGCTCGGGATAGCTGTAGCCGTCGCCGCTGATCGAATGCAGGGTGATGAACGTGTCGCCGAATTCATCATTGAAGTAAGGCCCGAGCAGCCCCTGCGGCAGCTCATTGGCGATATCGCCGACCTTCTTGCGCACCTGATAGAAAGCATCGGCGACCTGCGCTGGATTGGTGTCGCCCTTGACCTGCAAGGTGATGATGGCGCTGCCGGCGCGGGTGTAGGAGCGGACGAAATCGAGGTGCGGCGTTTCCTGCAGCTTGCGCTCGATCTTGTTGACCACCTGGTCCTCCATCTCCTTGATCGAGGAGCCTGGCCAGATCGCCTGGACGACCATCACGCGGAAGGTGAAATCGGGGTCTTCCTTCTGGCCCATGCGCATCAGGCCGAGTGCACCGGCGACGATGATCAGCCCGAACAGGAAGCGGGCAATGCTCGGATGGCCGATTGCCCAACGCGAAAGATTGAAAGACCGCTTTTCATTGGTGTCGATGGTCATCGGCGTCAGTCCGTTTCAATTTGATCAACAGAGCACGCGCTTTCGCATGCCCAAGGAACTTCCGATGTGGGCTTCCGGGCGGCGTGGCTTTCCGAGTTGAGAGATCTACATCGCGGTGGGACGCGAGGATCGACGTGGGGGTTACATCGACCTGAGATCTCGAAAATCGGGGGCGCCTGCCGCCCGGAAACCGTGAATTGCCTGGCCGTCAGCGCAAGCGCCTTGCAGCGTCATCGGCCGACGCCGACTGTTGCGCTGCATCACCGGTCAGCTTGACTTTCAGATTCTCGGTCATGAACTGCGTGCCGGCGGCGACGACGACGTCACCCGGCTTCAGCCCATCGGCGACACTGACGCCGTCGGGGGTGAAGGCGGCGACCTTGACCGGATGCGCATGGACGGTCCCGCCGTTGCGGTCGACTGTCCAGACGATCGATTGGCTGTCCTTTTGCGCCAACGCGGCCAGCGGGATCGACACCAGTTGCTGCCGGTTGTCCGCCGCGGCTTCGATGGAGGCGGTCATGCCTAGCAGCACGCGAGGATCGTTGGGCAGGCTGACGCGAACGGCAAAGGTGCGCGACTGCGGATCGGCGCTGCCGGCGACTTCGCGGACCTTGCCGTCGAGCGTCAGCGCCTCATCGGACCAGAAGCCAGCCTTGACGGTCTTGCCCGGCTTGAATTCGGCGATATCGGTTTCCGGAACAGCGATCAGGACTTCCTTCTCGCCGTCGATGGCAACGGTCACCACCGGCGTGCCGGAGCCGACCACCTGGCCGACATCGGCGGCAACTGATGTGACGATGCCGTTCTTGTCCGCCTTGAGATCGGTATAGCGGACCTGGTTCTGTGCCTGGGCAAGCTGCGAGCGGGCGGAGTCTCGCGTGGCGACCGCCTGATTATAGGCGAGCGTCGCCTGCTCGAGCTGCGACTTCGGCGCGAAATTCTTGGCGTAGAGCTGTTCGGCCCGCTTGCGCGTAAGCTCGACTGTCTCGACCTGACGGTCGGCAGCATCGAGGCTGGCCTGAGAGCTTCTCACCGAGAGCTCGTAGTCGGTGGGATCGACGCGGGCGAGAACGTCACCCGGCTTGACGCGGTCACCGATGTCGACAAGGCGCTCGGTGATCTTGCCGTTGATGCGAAAGCCGAGATTCATCTCGGTGCGGGCGCGCACCGATCCGGAATAGGAAAGCTGACGGGTATCGCTCGCCTTGGCGATCTCGACCACCTTGACCGGGCGGATGATCTCGGTGACCTCGGCTTTCTCCTGCGAGCAGCCGGCGAGGCCGAGAGCGGCAACGACAATCAGTGCCAGGCCGGCGGCCGGTCGCCTGTAGGTGATGGACTTGGACAAAGACACTTTTCGTACTCCCGAATTGTGGAGATGAATTGCCGACATCACCGCCCGACGGGCGGCAATGGTCATTTCTTCAAGGCTCTGATGGCAAACTCGGTAAGCTCGTCCGGCGTCGCCCGGTTCTTCTTGGCGAGGCACTGGGCCATCATCTGTGGATGAGAGAGGCTGATAATGGCAGCACCGAAACACCGGGAAGCGACTACCGGATCCTGATCGACGAACTCGCCGGTGGCGATGCCCTCGCGGATCACGTCAGCGACCAGGTCGTGGATGCGGTCGATGTGCTTTTCGATGACATGCCAGTCGCGCTCGATGGCGACGATGACCATCTCGTGCACCTTCTCCTGGTCGATCATGGTTTCCAGCGTCCACTGATAGTGCGTATGCACATAGCGGCGGAGCTTCTCGCTGGCGGTGCCGGAACCATGGCAGGCTTCGTAGCTCAACCGGTAGCAGGTCTCGAGCATACGGCCGCAAACCGCCTGATGGATTTCCACCTTGGAGGCGAAGAAGCGGTAGATGTTGGCGGTCGACATGCCGAGTTCGCGCGCTATGTCGGCGACGTTGGTCTTGCCGTAGCCGTAGTGGCGAAACAATCGCTCCGCGCAATCCAGGATGCGCGTGACATTTTCCTGGCGGGCGGAATCGGCGGTGGTGTCTAGGGTTTCAAGCATCTCGTTGGCCAAATTTACGACTGACGAATTTAGAATTTCGTCACTCGTAAATTGAAAACCATCACCTGTCAAGGCACGATTTTGGCTACTGATGATAGATGGTGACATCCCTGGACGGAGTTGGCCCATGAAACGCATGTGGTTTCCGCCGCGCGCGCCTGCAACGCCGCCCCGTGTTTTTTTGCGAAGGATCTTGAAAAGATGCTTTCCGAAATCGGTTCCGTTTTCGGATCAGGCCCTAAGGCTGCTTTGCCATCTCCCGCAGCCGGAACTTCTGGATCTTGCCCGTCGAAGTCTTCGGGATTTCCGCGAAGATCACCGCTTTCGGCACCTTGAAGCGGGCGAGCAGCGCACGGCAGTGCTCGATTACCTCCGCCTCGGTCGCCGCCTTGCCCGGCTTCAGCTCGACATAGGCGACCGGCACCTCGCCCCATTTGTCGTCGGATCGGGCGACAACGCCGCAAGAAGCGACGGCGGGATGCTTGTACAGCGCCTCCTCGACCTCGATCGAGGAGATGTTTTCGCCGCCGGAGATGATGATGTCCTTGGAACGGTCCTTGAGCTGGATGTAGCCGTCCGGGTGCATGACGCCGAGGTCGCCCGAATGGAACCAGCCGCCGGCAAAGGCCTCATCGCTCGCCTTGCGGTTCCTGAGATAGCCCTTCATGACGATGTTGCCGCGGAACATCACCTCGCCGATCGTCTCGCCGTCGGCCGGCGTCTCTTGCATCGTCTGCGGGTCCATCACCGTCAGGCCTTCGAGCGCGGCATAGCGTACGCCTTGCCTGGCCTTCTTCGCCGCCCTCGCCCCTTTCTCCAGCAGGTCCCACTCGCCATGCCATTCGTTGACGACGGCCGGGCCATAGGTTTCGGTCAGGCCGTAGAGATGGGTGACGGCAAAGCCCGCATCGGCCATGCCCGACAGCACCGCCTCAGGCGGCGGCGCCGCGGCGGTGTTGAAGGTGACGGTCTGCGGGAATTGCCGCTTGTCCTCGTCCAAGGCGTTGATCAGCACCGACATGACGATGGGTGCACCGCACAGATGGGTGACGCCGTGATCGGCGATGGCGTCGTAGATCGGCTTCGGCCGCACCCAGCGCAGGCAGACATGCGTGCCGGCCTGCACGGCAAGCGTCCAGGGGAAGCACCAGCCGTTGCAGTGGAACATCGGCAGCGTCCACAGATAGACCGGGTGCTTGCCCATCCCGGCATGGATGGTGTTGGCATAGGCCATCAGTGCCGCGCCGCGGTGGTGACAGACGACGCCCTTCGGATTGCCTGTCGTGCCGGAGGTGTAGTTGAGCGAAATGGCATCCCATTCATCGTCCGGCATCGACCAGGCGAAATCCTCGTCGCCGTCGGCGACAAACGCCTCGTAGTCCAGCGTGCCGATCCGCTCGCCCTTGGCATAGGGCGCATCGGCGGCATAGTCGGGATCGTCGTAATCGATCAGCAGCGGCCTGACCTTGGCCAGCGTCAGCGCTTGCCGAACCACGCCGGCGAATTCGCGGTCGACGATCAGCACCTTGCTTTCGGCGTGATCGAGCTGGAAGGCAATGACGGCGGCGTCGAGGCGGGTGTTGAGCGAATGCAGCACCGCCCTGGTCATCGGCACGCCGAAATGCGCTTCCAGCATCGGCGGTGTGTTGGACAGCATGACGGTGACGGTGTCGCCCTTGCCGATACCGCGCTTCGCCAGCGCCGAGGCAAGCCTCAGCGAGCGCTTCCAGAAATCGCGATAGGTCGTGCGCTGGCGGCCATGGATGATGGCGGTCTGGTCGGGAAAGGTTTTTGCCGCCCGCTCAAAATAGGTGAGCGGCGTCAGCGGCTGGTGGTTGGCCGGATTCCTGTCGAGATCCTGTTCGTAGGGATTGCCCATCCCGTCCTCCGCAATGTCTGGTCGAGCCTTCTTACCACCAGATCCTGAGCGCGTACTGGATTCGTGCACCGCCATCAGACCCTTCGCCCATTACTTGGGACGCCCCTCCCCGCCCTCACCCTCCGGCCACAAAGCGTCGATGTCCCGATGCCCTTCCACGATATTCGCCACTTCGAAAAAGTCGCCATTATAGCGGAAGAAAATCACGTATCCCCTGAAAGCGAAACTTCGGACGTCCGGCCGGAGTTCGGGACGAGCACGACCAATCGTCGCCGGCAAGCTCGCCAGATCACGGCATTTCTGGCGCAGAGCATCCACAAAACGCCCGCCAATCAACAGGCTGCCGCTTTCACGAGTGAGGTATTCAAGGATATTGACCAAATCTGCTTGTGCCGACGGCAGCATGCGCAGCCGTGGCACTCCTAAAAGCCTTCCCTTGCGAGTTGCTTGGCCTTGGCTTCCAAGGCGGCGTCAATATCCTGCTCGGTGGCTTCGCCGCCTTCAGCAAACGACTTGTCCACCATGGCACGGAGCGCCTTCAGCTTTTCCTCGCGCTCTTCGACAAGGCGCAGGCCCTCGCGCACGACTTCGCTGGCAGAACCGTAGCGGCCGCGCTTGACGATGTTGGAAACAAAGGTTTCCCAACGCTCTCCCAATGATACGTTCATTGTCGAACCTCCTGATCGGTTTATTGTACCGAGATAACAATAAATGCGCAATTACTGACATCCGGAATGCCAGGTGTCGGATCAGGTGCGCAGCCTAAGGTTTGACTTTTGTCGAGAGCCGTGAATAATGTCAGCGAGGAGATGGCATGGCGATCCGACCGGCAGAACAGCTTATCCACAAGGCCGCCTGGCTTTACTATGCACACGGCCTGCGCCAGGACCAGGTGGCCAGCCAGCTCAAGATTTCCCGTGCCTCGGTGGCGATGTATCTGCGCAAGGCGCGCGAGACCGGCATCGTCAACATCTCGACCTCGACCCAGCTTTTCACCGACGACGTGCTGGCGCGCAAGCTGGAAGACGCGCTGAAGCTCGACGCGGTCTGGATCGCGCCGGAAAACGGCTATGTCGCCGACCCCTCGACCGACATCGCGGTGCTGGCGGCAAGCGTCTTTCTCGAGCTGGTCAGGAAGGGCGACCGCATCGGCGTCGCCTGGGGGCGGACCATCTACACCATCGCCGACATCATGTCCTATGCCGATCTGCAGGACGTCACCGTGGTGCAGCTCTGCGGCAATCTGGGCGCCCCCTATTCGTACCGGCCGGACCAATGCACGATGGAAATCGCGCGCCGGCTCAACGCCAAGGGGCTGAATTTCTACGCGCCGCTGGTGCTGACGACGGAAGAACTGGCACGCGGCCTGCGCGCCGAGCCGGTGATCCGCGAGCAATTGTCGGGCATCGGCGAATGCGACCTGGCGCTGTATTCGGTCGGCTCGGTGGACACCGACAGCCATCTGGTCAAATGCGGCGCGCTGACCGAGAGCGAAATGGCTGCATTGCGCAAGGCGGGTGCGGCCGGCGTCATTGCCGGGCAGATCATCGACGCCCGAGGCCAGGCGCTCGACTGCAGCTACAACCGCCGGCTGATTTCGGCAGAGCTGTCATCGCTGCGCAGCATCGAAAAGCGCCTTGTGGTGGTGCAGGAGGACAGCAAGTTCGAACCGCTCGTCGCGGCGATCGCCGGCGGGCTCTGCACCCATCTGGTCGTAGGCGCGCGCATGGCGCGACGGCTGCTCGACCATGCCGGAGCAGCAGCAAAAGAGGTCGCCTGATACCTAGAGCCGCCGACGCATTGTCATCAAGGCGTCGCGGTATTCCTGTTCACAACAAAAGAGAAATCGGACGAAGCTGACATGAAGAACCTGTGGAATGACGGCGAGGCGGAGAAGCTGGTCGCCGACTATGCAAAGAAGGGTGTGGCCCGCGACCTGGCGCTGCGCGTCTATACGACCAGGCTGCTGGGCGGCGAGCCGCGGCTCGTCCTCCATGGCGGCGGCAATACATCGTGCAAGACCAAGGCCACCGACCTTGTCGGCGACGAATGGGACGTGCTCTGCGTCAAGGGCAGCGGCTGGGACATGGGCGTCATCGAGCCGCAGGGCCTGCCGGCGGTCAAGCTCGGCGCGCTGTTGAAGGCGCGGTCGCTCAAGAAGCTCTCCGACGAGGACATGGTCGCGCTGCAGCGGGCGAACCTCATCGACCCGTCCTCGCCCAACCCTTCGGTCGAGACGCTGCTGCACGCCTTCCTGCCGCACAAATTCGTCGACCACACCCATTCGACGGCGATCCTGGCCATCGTCGACCAGGAGGACAGCGAGGCGCTGAGCCGGAAGGTGTTCGGCGAGAAAATGGGATTCGTGCCTTACATCATGCCGGGCTTCGATCTGGCCAAGGCGGCCGCCGATGTATTCGACGCCGATCCGACGGTCGAAGGCCTGATCCTCGACAAGCACGGCATCTTCACCTTCGGCGACGATGCCAGGCAGGCCTATGACAGGATGATCCATTATGTGAACGTCGCCGAGGATTTCATCGCTGGGAACGGCAAGCCGCGCACCGAAAAGGTGGCACTGCCGGCCAGGCTGGCGAAGCCCGCGGAGATTGCGCCGATGCTGCGCGGCGCAGCGGCGGTAGCACGCGGCGAAGGCCGCTTCGACCGCATGATCAGCGATTTCCGCACCTCGGATGCGATCGTCGATTTCACCAATTCGGCAAAAATTGCCGACTATGCCGGACGCGGCGTGTCGACACCCGACCTGTCGATCCGCATCAAGACCGGACCGATGGCACTGCCGGCGCCCGACGCGGACAAGGTCGGCGACTACAAATCCGTCATCCGCCAGCATGTCGAGAAATTCGCCAAGGACTATCGCGCCTATTTCGAAACCAATGATGCGCTCGACGACGTGAAGCGCACCATGCTCGACCCGATGCCGCGGCTGACGCTGGTGCCCGGCCTCGGCATGTTCGGCCACGGTCGCACGCTCAAGGATGCGAAGATCGCCTCCGACGTCGGCGAAATGTGGATCGAGGCGGTACGCGGCGCCGAAGCCGTCGGCGATTTCCGCCCGCTCTCCAAAGCCGACCTGTTCCCGCTCGAATACTGGTCGCTGGAACAGGCCAAGCTCGCCGCCAACAAGCCGAAGCCGCTGACCGGCCAGGTGATGCTGGTCACCGGCGGCGCCGGCGCGATCGGTGCTGCCACGGCAAAGCTGTTCGCCGACAACGGTGCCCATG
Organism: Mesorhizobium sp. M0954; assembly: GCF_040319155.1. NCBI lineage: Bacteria > Pseudomonadati > Pseudomonadota > Alphaproteobacteria > Hyphomicrobiales > Phyllobacteriaceae > Mesorhizobium > Mesorhizobium sp. M0954. The sequence continues at coordinate 36,999 of NZ_JAMYNR010000011.1, forward strand.
CCGTCGTCGTCGATCTCGATGGGTCAAGGGCTGCCGAGGCGGCAAAAAAGGCCGGTAACAATTCGATCGGCATTGGCGCCGACATCACCGATCCGGTGCAGATGCGCGCCGCCTTCGACAAGGCGGTCGACGTCTACGGCGGCCTCGACATTCTCGTGTCCAATGCCGGTGCTGCCTGGGAGGGCCGGATCGGCGAGCTCGACGACGCCGCCTTGCGCAAAAGCTTCGAACTCAATTTCTTCGCCCACCAGTCGGCGGCGCAGAATGCCGTGCGCATCATGCTGGAACAGGGCACCGGCGGCGCGCTGTTGTTCAATACCTCCAAGCAGGCGGTCAATCCGGGGCCGAAGTTCGGCGCCTATGGCATTCCCAAGGCGGCAACGCTGTTTTTGTCCAGGCAATATGCCCTCGACTACGGCGCGCATGGCATCCGCTCCAATGCCGTCAACGCCGACCGCATCCGTTCGGGGCTGTTGACCGACGCCATGATCGCCAGCCGCTCGGGCGCGCGCGGCGTGTCGGAGAAGGAGTACATGTCGGGCAACCTGCTCGGGCAGGAAGTGACGGCAGAAGACGTCGCCCAGGCCTTCCTGCATCAGGCGCTGGCCGAGCGGACCACCGCCGATGTGACGACGGTCGATGGCGGCAACATCGCGGCGGCGTTGAGGTAGGCGCGATCGGGGATCACACTTGCGTAATTGGTATTTTGTAGCTACATTGTGGCTCTCTTAAGGAGTCACAACATGGCAACGGATACCGTGGTCCGCGCTCGGATCGATACGGCGACAAAGGATCAGGCAACGGAGGCCTTGGCGGCAATGGGATTGTCCGTTTCCGACGCCATCCGCCTGCTGCTGGTCCGCGTCGCCGCCGACAAGGAGTTTCCCTTTCCGGTGAAAGTGCCGAACGCAACCACTCGGAAGGCGATGACGGAATTGGAGCGTGGCAAGGGCAAGCGCTTCGCCTCGGCCGATGAGTTGTTCAAGGATCTGGGCATCTGACGTGCTGACGCCCGTTCGCTCCGGGCAATTCCGCCGGGACGTGAAACGTGCGGAGAAGCGCGGCAAAGACCTTGGTAAATTGCGCGAACTGCTAGGCCTTCTGCTCGCCGGAGATGAGCTACCGGCGAGCTATAAGGGCCACTCGCTGAAAGGCGATTGGAAAGGCTTTCGTGACGCTCACATAGAACCGGACTGGCTCTTGATCTATCGTGTTGCCGGTGACGAGCTACAGCTTGCTCGCACCGGCTCACATTCCGATCTGTTCAACGAGTAGCCGAGACAGGTGCGCATTTGAGAATTTTGCTAAAGTAGTTCTCGGATGCCTTCCCAAGCCTTTCGGCCCAGCTTTGAATCGGCCTCGTCATTGCCTCCGTGTGCATGCAAAGTCGAGCGTGGTGTGTTCTCGCCTGGCAAGAGAATGCGGTGACCGGCATCCGGCGACGAAATGAGATGCGTGACCTTGCCTGCTTCGCCGCGCCGCCCAACAATATCTCGGGCGAACGATAGGGAAGGCCACAGTGCATCGCCGCCACCGGCGACGAGCAGAAGCTCGGCCGATGCGGTCTCAACAGGGATGGTCGCCGCATTCGCTTCCCGCTTGAACGTTTTCAAACAACTTTCGAAAAGCCCCCTGTAGGACACCTGGCCATCGACATACTCTGGTGTCCAATCTGGATCTGTCGGCACAAACGGCAGCGCGATGCCGTCGAGCGACCATGAGGATCGTTCAGGCCAGCTGACACCATCGCGGCCCGCACCGACATTTCCCCAAACTACGGATGACGGGCTAATCGCGACCACCGCATCAATTCGCTGGTCATGGACGGCGGCAAGCAATGACGCCTCGGCACCCTTAGACGTGCCCACATAGACGATATGACGGCATCCTGTTTCAATGAGATAATCGGTTGCCGCAAAGAACGTTTCCAGGGGAATCTCACATATTCCGGGAACCTGGCCTTCACCGCCAAACCACTGCAGAGCCAAGGCCGATGCACCCGCATTTGCAAAGAGCCGCGCGCGACCGACGTCAACACGGCCGCTCGATCCACCCAACACCACAACGCCCGTGGTGGCCTTCAAGCATCGAAAACATGTTCCGGCGACGGCGCCGGTAAGACTTTCCTCTACCGCCCGCATCTCCATGTACCCGTCAATCCTGGGTTTCGATTGTCCAATCGGCCCACAAAGCCGGCGGCTGCGACAATTGCAATTCGGCGGTCCGGCACGCCAGACATCTTCGACAAAAAGGCCGCCTGCAACAAGCTGCTGCAGACGGCTATTGTTTTGCTCGTGCCGAAAGTCACTTCGCGTTCGGGTTCGGCATCCAGGTCGGCATCGCGACATCGGCATGGGCGAATTGCGGCAGCTTGGCCGAGAGGTCCTCCATGTTCTTGATGTCCTTGTCGAGCAGATCCTTCTGGGTGATCAGCGTCGGCGGCACGATGACGTTGTGGCCGGGATCCTCGCCGGCCAAGAGCTGCGCCAGCGCGCGCACCGAGACCTGGCCGACGACGGCCGGGTTGGTGGCGGCGGTTGCCGCCCAGGCGCTGTCCGGCTCGCGCATCGCGGCGATATCCGAGGTCGAGATGTCGGCCGAATAGATCTTGATGTCCTTGTTCAGCCCCGCCTCGTCGACCGCGATCTTCACGCCCTTGGCGAATTCGTCATAGGGCGCGAACATCACCTTGATGTCGGGATGGGCCGATAGCACCGAACGGGCCTGGTTGGCGACCGAATTGGCGATCGGATTGTCGAGCGTGCCGAACATGGCGGCTTCGTTGATGCCCGAATATTTCTTCTTGAATTCGACCCAGGTCTCGTTGCGGCGGTCGAGCGGCGCGATGCCGGCGACATAGACATAGCCGGCCTTCCAGCTCTCGCCATTGTCCTTGACCGCCTGTTCGAGCGCCAGGCGCGCGAGGTCGCGGTCGGACTGTTCGATCTGCGGGATCTTGGGGTTTTCGACATTGACGTCGAAGGCGACAACCTTGATGCCGGCGTCGACCGCACGCTGGGCGGCGTCCTTCATCGATTCCGTCAGTCCGTGCTGGATGATGATGCCCTGGACGCCGAGCGCGATAGCCTGGTCGACCATGTCCGCCTGAAGCGCCGCGTCCTGGCGGCTATCGAGCACGCGCAGGTCGACACCGAGCGCCTTGGCCTGCGCCTCGACGCCGGAAAGGTAGGCCTGGAAGAAGTCGCCGGTCGAGAGATAGCGGACCAGCGCTATCTTGACGGCACCCGGCTTGTCGAACGGCGCCGGCCTGTCCTGCGCTATTGCCGGCATCTGCATCAGCAATGTTGCGCCGGCAAGCCCGAGCGCTGCCTTCCCCAAAAGCCTTCTTGTGATGTTCACGTCGTTTCCTCCACTTGTTGAACCCAAAATATGACCCGGTCGAACCCTATCTCCTGCCCCTGCCGGAAAGGGCGAAGGTAAAGACAAGGGCGACCACGAGAACCACGCCCTTGACGAAATCCTGCGTGTAGTAAGGCGCGTTCATCATCGTCAGGCCTTGCAGCAGCACGCCGACAAACACCGCGCCGACAGCCGTGCCGAAGGCGTTCGGCTTGGCGGCGCCGAGAACCGCGTAACCGATGAGTGCCGCAGCCACCGCGTCGAGCAACAGATTATTACCCGAGGCGATGTCGCCGCGTCCAAGCCGGGCAGCGAGCAAAATGCCGCCGATCGAGGCAAAAACTCCCGAAATAACGTAGGCCCAGATTTTGTATGCCTTGACAGGCGCGCCGGCGAGTTCTGCGGCGCGTTCGTTGCTGCCGACCGCATACATCATGCGCCCGAAACGCGTGTATTCGAGAAAGAACCAGATCAGCACCGCCAGCACGAGCAGAACGACGACCGACACCGGAATGAGGTTCGGGATGAAGAAATCGAAGCGATGGCGGCCAAGCGCCAGGAACGCGGCGCCGAAGCTGCCGTTGGCGACCGAGCCGTCGGGCATGGTCATGCCGGTGGCGATCGAACGGCCTTCGGTCGGGATGCGCTGCAGGCCGACAAGCAGGAACATCATGCCGAGCGTCGCCAAAAGGTCCGGAACCCGCATATAGACGATCAGCCAGCCATTGATCAGGCCGACCACGGCGCCGATCACAAGACAGACGACGACCGCCATGACGGCGTTCTGCTCCAGCACCACCATGACATAGGCAGCCGCCATCATGGCGCTGGTGGCGACCGAGCCGATCGACAGGTCGAAGCCGCCGACGACCAGCGTGGCGGTGACGCCGAGCGCCAGAACGCCGGTGATGGCGACCGACTGGAAGATGAAGACAGCACTTTGCGGCGAGACGAAACCATCGGCAGCGACGGCGAAATAGGCGATCAGCCCGAACAACAGAACGATGAAGCCGTAGCGAATAGCATTGTCGCGCAGGATCATTCAGCGCTCCCGCACGCCGGCACCGTCTTTATCCAACCCGAATTCATGCCCTCTCCATTCCAATTCTCATCGTCATCCCGCCGTCAGGCTGCGCTGTGCAGCGGCCCGCCCGCCACTTCGGCCAGCAGACGCTCGAGATCGACATCGGTATTGCGGTGCTCGCCGACGATCGTCTGCTCCGACATCACCAGGATGCGATCGGCCGTCTCCAGGGCTTCGTCGAGTTCGGTGACGAACAGCAGCGTCGCGCGGCCGTGGGCGCTGGCCCGCAGCTTGGCGGCGATGTCGCGCCTAGCCGAAATGTCGACGCCCTGAAAGGGCTCGTCGAGGATGAAAAGCCTTGCCGCCTGCGACATCCAGCGGGCGACCATCACCTTCTGCTGATTGCCGCCGGAAAGCGACGCCATCTCGTCCCTCTCCGAGCGGCAGACGATGCCGAGCTCCTGGATCTGCTGGCGGGCAATGGCGCGTTCGATACGGCGTTTGAGAACACCGAGACGCGACATGCGGCTGTGGAACGGCAGGCTGATATTCTCCTGGATGTTGAAGTCGCCGACGATGCCGTTTTCGCCTCGGTCCTTGGCGACGAGAAACACACCGGCGGCAATCGCTTCGCCGGTCGATGCCGGAGCATAAGGTTTCCCGTTCAGCACCATGGTCCCGGCCAGCGGCTGGCGCAGGCCGAACAGCGTCTCGGCGAGCACGGTCTTGCCGACACCGACAAGGCCGGTGATGGCAACGACCTCGCCATCGCCGAGGGTCAGCGAGATCGGCCTGGCGCCTTCAGCAATCCGCAGCGCGTCGGCAGTGAAAATTGCTTTGGCCGAATTCCTGGCGACGATCCGCTCGAGCTGGATCTTGCGGCCGAGCATGGCGTTGACCGCACCTTCGTAATCCAGCGGCTTCTTGTCGAAGATACCTGAGATAACCCCATCGCGCATCGAAATGATGCGATCGGCAAGCCGTCTGATATCCGACATGCGGTGCGAGATGTAGAGGATGGCCACGCCTTGCTGGCGAAGCCGGTCGAGCAGCGCGAACAGCCGGTCGGCTTCGGCGCTGGACAGCGAGGAGGTCGGCTCGTCGAGGATCAGCACTTTCGGCCGGTGCGCCATGGCGCGGGCGATCGCCACCATCTGGCGGTCGGCCAGAGAGAGATCGCTGATCCGGGCCTTGAGGTCGATGGCCAGTCCCATGCGGTGGGCCACCGCCTTTGCCTCGCGACGCACCCGGCCTGGATTGAACAGGGTCGGCACGCCGCTGCCGCTCAGCCTGTCGAGGGTAAGGTTGGTGGCGACATCGAGGTCGGCGACGACACCGTCATTGACGTTCTGGTGGACGGTAACGACGCCGGCGCGGATCGCCTCCGCCGGCGTTTTCGGGTCGAACACGTGACCGGCAAGCGACATCGTGCCGCCGCTATGGTCGTAGACACCACTGATGATCTTGACGAGGGTGGATTTGCCGGCGCCGTTGGCGCCCATCAGCACGGTCACTTCGCCGGCATGCAATTCGAGCGAGACGCCGCCAAGCACCTCGATATGGCCAAAGGATTTCCTCAGGCCGTCGACGCGGAACACGGCATCATTGCCCATTCGCTCCTCCCTGACCATGACGCTATGGGCTATATCGGCAATTGTCAACACGATTGACAATTGCCAGCAGGCTTCCTAGCTTGGCCCGACCGCGTTGGCTCCGCTATCATCGGAGCACATGAGCGGGAGGTGAGGATGACTGGGAAATCGCCGTTCGAAGCACTGTCGGTCGAGACACTGGCGGGCCGTCTCGGTGCCAACGAGGCCCTGTGTTCGCAGATCGGCAAGGATACGAGCCAGTGGAAGGTTCGTGAAGTCGGCGACGGCAATCTGAACCTGGTGTTCATCGTCGAGGGTGCTGAGGGTGCGGCCGTCGTCAAGCAGGCCCTGCCCTACGTCCGGCTGGTCGGCGACAGCTGGCCGCTGCCGCTAAAACGCTCCTTCTTCGAATACCATGCGCTGACGCGGCAACAGGCGCGGGCGCCGGGTTCGGTGCCCTATATCTATCACTTCGACGAAGGCCAGGCGCTGATCATCATGGAGTATCTGTCGCCGCACATTATCCTGCGGCGGGCGCTGATCGAAGGCCGGCAATTGCCCAACATCGCGACAGACATCGGCTTGTTCATGGCCCGCACGCTGTTTCGCGGCTCCGACCTGCATATGGCGACCAAGGACCGCAAGGCCGATCTGGCGCTGTTCGCCGACAATGTCGAACTCTGCGACATCACCGAGAACCTGGTTTTCTCGGATCCGTATTTCGGTGCCAAGATGAACCGGCACACCAGCCCGCAGCTCGACGGCATTGTTGCCGAGCTGCGCGCCGACCGCGACCTCAAGGTCGAGGCGCAGCGCATGAAGCACATCTTCGCTGCCAATGCCGAGACGCTGCTGCATGGCGACCTGCATTCCGGCTCGATCATGGTCACCGACACCGAAACGAGGATGATCGACCCCGAATTCGCCTTCTACGGGCCGATCGCCTTCGACGTCGGCATGCTGCTCGCCAACTTCTGGATGGCGTTCTTCTCGCAGCGCGGCCATGAACAGGACGGAAGCCGCGACGCCATGCGTGACTATCTGATCGGCGTTACGGTCGAGACATGGTCGGTGTTTCGCGCCGAGTTCTCGCATCTGTGGCGAACCGAGCGTACCGGCATGCTCTACCAGAAGAGCCTGTTCGAAGATCAGGGCGACAGGCTTGGCGCCGAGCAGGCGCTAGACCACATGCTGCATTCGATCTGGACCGATCTGCTCGGCTTTGCCGGCGTCGAGGTTCACCGGCGAATTCTCGGCCTTGCCCACAATGCCGATTTCGAGACCATTGCCGATCCGGATCTGCGCGCCAGATGTGAGGCAAAGGCGCTGAAATTCGGCCGTCACCTCGCCGTCAGCCGGCGCCAGATCCACAGTATCGACGAGGTCAACCGGTTGGCCGCGCTGATCGAACGGGAGAGCAGGATTTGAACGTCGGCGACCGCCACTACCGCACCATCTGGCCGAGTGACGACGGGCGTTCGGTGGAGATCATCGACCAGCGCTGGCTGCCGCATGATTTCCGCATCGAAAAGATCGATACCGTCGCCGGCATCGCCACGGCAATCCGCGACATGTGGGTGCGCGGGGCGCCGCTGATCGGCGTCACCGCCGCCTATGGCGTCGCCATGCAGATGGCCGACGATCCGTCGGACGCAGCACTCGACGCCGTCTGGGCAACCTTGCACGAAACGCGCCCGACGGCGATCAATTTGCGCTGGGCGCTGAACGAAATGCAGCGCTTTCTGCTGACGCTTCCGCTGGCAGAACGTGCCGCGGCTGCCTATCGGCGTGCCGGCGAGATCGCCGACGAGGATGTCGGCCTCAACCGCGCCATCGGCGCCCATGGGCTCGAAATCATCAAGGCGATCGCGGCGCGCAAGCAGCCGGGCGAACCAGTCAATATCCTGACCCACTGCAATGCCGGCTGGCTGGCCACCGTCGACTACGGCACCGCCACCGCGCCGATCTATCTGGCGACGGAAGCCGGTATTCCAGTCCATGTCTATGTCGACGAAACACGACCCCGCAACCAGGGTGCCCAATTGACCGCCTGGGAGATGGCCGGCCACGGCGTGCCGCATACGCTGATCGTCGACAATGCCGGCGGCCATCTGATGCAGCGCGGCCAGATCGACATGGTCGTCGTCGGCACCGACAGGACCACCGCCGACGGCGATGTCTGCAATAAGATCGGTACCTATCTCAAGGCGCTCGCCGCCGCCGACAACGACGTGCCGTTCTATGTCGCGCTGCCGTCGCCGACGATCGACTGGACCGTGGGCGACGGGCTGGCCGACATCCCGATCGAACAGCGCTCGCCCGACGAGGTCTCACTGGTCTGGGGCAAGACCGCTTCCGGCGAGATCGCCCAGGTCCGCGTATCCCCGGAAGGCACGCCGGCGGCCAATCCGGCCTTCGACGTGACGCCGGCGCGGCTGGTCACCGGCTTGATCACCGAACGCGGTGTCGCTACGGCCTCGCGCGAAGGCCTGAGGGTGATGTTTCCCGAGCGCGGATGATCGGCTTTTCCGGGAGGGCGCTCCGGATTTGCCTGATCTCACGATTTCTTGAACACGGCACGGTTAAAAACGCCCGTTGCCTGTCCCACATGGACGGCCGGATGCGTAGCGGCGGGGCGGCGCCCAACGCTCGAAGCCGGGGCTGCCCACGGCTCGGCGAGTGAACCAGCGGGATACCGCGATGTCATTCAGACCGTTGCTTGGTGACGGACGGGTTCGGAGCCAGGACGAGAAGTCGGAGCCCCTGCAAACCGCATCATGGGTCAGCTCCTCGATCGTCTTCGACAACCGGCGGTGGGCGTGCCGGGAGGCGGAGCTCCGCTGGACAGCCCCTCATCATCTGATCGTGCTGACCGAAGAAGGCGGCACGTCCCATACATCCATCCGGCACGAGGCACGATCCCTTTACGACGGAATGGACCGTCCCGGAGCCCTCACCTTCGTCCCGGCAGGCGCGGAACGACAGGGCTTCTATCGCGATGTAAACCTCTCCTATTCAGCCCTGTGGATCGATCCCGATATCGGGCTTCCCGGATGCGAACGCCTGAGGAACCTGCCTATACTGGTAAACAAGAAAGACGCGGTCGTCGCCACGCTCTTGAGTTCGCTTCGTGACGAGATGGCACTCGGCCACAAGCCAGACACTGCCTATGTCGAGCATCTGGTCGCCCTCGTCAGTCTCCGCGTGGCCAACCTGAGCCGGGAGCAACCGCGGTTTGTACGTCACGGCTGTCTCAGCCGCCGGGCACTTGGTCGCGTTCGGGATTACATCGATGCGCATATGAATTCCGACATTTCGCTAAGTGAGCTGGCAGCCGCCGCGGGCATGGCCGTCGACAGTTTTGCGCGTCGCTTCAAGGCGACGACCGGCCTTGCACCCTACGCCTATGTGATCGAGGAACGGGTGCGGCGAGCGGAGGCGCTACTGCGCGAAACGGGTTTGTCGATCGGTGTCATTGCCTTTCGGCTCGGCTTCTCAAGCCAGAGCCACTTCACCACGACCTTCCGACGTCTGAGGGGCATGACGCCTCGTGCCTATCGGGTGAATTCTTCTCCAGAATCCTGATAGTGCCGCCGGTTTCTTGAAAGAAAGCCGCCGCCCGCACTCCCACCTCCAGTGTCGTTGGGTGACAGAACCCGAGGGTTCGCTCGGGTCAAGTTGCCGTCTGCGCCTCATTGCGGCTGGGAGATCATGCATGGCCAAAACGGACAACAGGAGCGGGCCGACGCGTCGGATGGTATTGGAAGGCGGTGTTGCGACCGGGGTGCTGCTGGCTACCGGACTACCGGTTGACGCCGAGCCGGCCGAGACCGTCACGGCGGCTGCATCGTCCTCGCCGCTACCGACGATGACGATGTCGTTACGGATCAACGCGAAGGATCTTGCCGTCGAGCTCGACCCGCGGACGACGCTGCTCGACGCGCTGCGCAACCATGTCGGCCTCACCGGCTCGAAGAAGGGCTGCGACCACGGCCAGTGCGGCGCATGCACGGTGCTCGTCGATGGGCGCCGGATCAATTCCTGCCTGACGCTTGCCGCAATGCATGAAGGCGACGAGATCACCACGGTCGAGGGCCTTGCCGAGGGTGACCGGCTGCATCCGGTCCAGGCCGCCTTCGTCGCCCGCGACGGTTTCCAGTGCGGCTACTGTACGCCAGGCCAGATCTGCTCGGCGGTTGGCATGCTGGGCGAGGCGCGGGCCGGCTGGCCAAGCCATGCGAGCGCCGACGTGGCAGCGGCTTCCGTCGCTCTCACCGATGCCGAGATCCGCGAGCGGATGAGCGGCAACATCTGCCGTTGCGCCGCCTATCCGAACATTGTCGCTGCAATCCGCGACGCGGCAGAGGAGGCATGAGCAATGCAGTCCTTCACTTATGAACGTGCGGCGAGTGCTGAGCAGGCGGCGGCCGCGGTTGCGGCCCGGCCGGACGCCAAGTTCATCAGCGGCGGCACCAACCTGCTCGACCTGATGAAGCTCGAGATCGAGCGCCCAGCGCATCTCGTCGACATCAGCCGGCTGCCGCTTGATCGGATCGAGGAGACGGCGGAAGGCGGACTTCGGATCGGTGCCCAGGTCCGCAATAGCGATCTTGCCGCCGACCCGCGGGTAAGGTCGCGCTATCCGATGCTCACGCAAGCGCTGCTGGCGGGAGCGTCCGGACAGATACGCAACAAGGCCTCGACCAGCGGCAATCTCCTGCAGCGCACGCGCTGTCCCTATTTCTACGACCGCAACATGCCCTGCAACAAGCGCCAGCCGGGTTCGGGCTGCGCGGCACTTCAGGGCTTCAATCGCATGCACGCCGTACTCGGCGCGAGCGAAGCCTGCATTGCGGTCCATCCCTCCGACATGGCGGTCGCCATGTCCGGGCTCGACGCCAGGATTGAGACCGTCTCGCCCGGCGGCGAGACCCGCACGATCCCGATCGGCGATTTCCATCGGTTGCCCGAGGCGACGCCCCAGGTGGAGACCGTGCTCGGCCACGGCGAAATAGTCGTCGCGGTTGCCCTGCCGCCGCCGCCACCCGGCCGACAGGTTTACCGCAAGGTGCGCGACCGTGCTTCCTACGCCTTCGCGCTGGTGTCGGTGGCAGCAATCGTCGAGAAAAGCGGCGACCGTATCCGAAGCACTCGGATCGCCATGGGCGGCGTGGCAGCCAAGCCATGGCGCGCGACGGAGGCGGAGCGGACGCTCGCAGGAGCGGCGGCATCCGACGGCGCCTTTAGCGACGCCGCCGAAGCCGCGCTCGCCGGAGCCGTCGGGCATGGCGGCAATGATTTCAAGATCCCGCTGGCGAAACGGACGATGCGGCACACGCTCGCTGCTGCCGCCGAGAGTGCATGAGGTGATGCGATGACAGAGACGACGACCCCGAATCGCGGTTCCCAGATGCAGGCGCCGAGCAGGAGATCGATATGAAACTCACGCGACGCGCCGTTGCCGCCGCGGGTGGCGGCCTTCTCGTCTCTGCCGCCACAGCCTGGGGCGCCAAATCCGATCCGGGAGCTCGTCACGGGCTCGAGGCCGCCGTAGACGCCTTCTTTGCCGGCTGGGCCTCTGGCGACTGGACGGCATTCCTTGACTGTTGCGATGAGACGATGACCTTCCAATTCCCTGTCGGCGAGCAACGAGGCCGACACGGACCGCCAGAGGGCAAACGGGCACTCGCAGCCTGGACCGCCGCGCACCAAGCGCAGGGGAACAGGATCACCAAATCGACCGTCGATCTCAAGCTCTTCGCCGCCGACTGGGTCATCGTCTGCGATCGCGGGAGCGGGACAATCGGTGGCGCGCCCTACACTGGCCTGCATGCGATCTTCATGCGAGCCGGCCCAACAGGGAGGCTGGTCGAGTTTCGCGAGTATTTCGGCGAGATCGCCGCGTGAGCTCCGGCCGCCGCGCGCCGAACATAAAGGTGCGAGGAAGCGGCGTCGTCGCGGCCTCGATGCTTCCGAACTCCAGATGAAAAATCCTTAGGTGACTTATGAGCGAGACCATACCCGGACTGCCCGGCTCCGCCACCCATTCAAGGGTGAAACCTCGTGCCGATGCTGGCATCATCGGGCGGCCGATCGACCGCATCGACGGTCCGCTCAAAGTGACGGGCGGCGCCACATACGCTTACGAGAATGAGCTGGATGGTACAGCCTATGGCTACATTCTCGGCGCCTCCATCGCCAAGGGCCGCATCGCCAAGATCGACACGGCCGAAGCCGAACGGGCGCCGGCAGTGCTGCTCGTCATGACGCACCGCAATGCGCCGGCCCAGCCGGATTTCGGCCCAACGGTCACGCCAACGGTGCCGGAGGTCTTCACGCGCGCCCGGCCCGCGCTCAACAGCGATCGGGTACGGTATTGCGACGAGCCGGTCGCGCTGGTCGTTGCGGAGACGTTCGAGGCTGCACGCGCTGCTGCGGGCCTCATCAGAGTACGCTACGACGAGGAGCCAGGCCTCTACGATCTACCGGGACATATCGCCGACGCCTACGCGCCAAAGCGGACCAATGCCGGCTTCGAGACCGACAGCGTGGTCGGCGACTTCGAGCGTGCCTTTGCGACGGCGCCGATCAAGATCGATTCCACTTACGGGACCCCCTTCGAACATCACAATCCGATGGAGCCGCATGCGACGCTTGCTGCCTGGTCAGGCAACGAGCTGACGATCCGAACATCGGCGCAGACCCTCGCGAACTTCCGGGCCGGGGTCGCCAGCACGCTTCGCATCCCGCTCGAGCGAGTGCGCATCGTCAGCCCCTTCATCGGCGGAGGCTTCGGCTCGAAGCTGATTGCCCATGCCGACACGATCCTGGCCGCACTTGCAGCGCAGGTGCTGCAGCGCCCCGTGAAGATCGCGCTGACGCGACAACAGATGTTCGCCAATGCCGGTCATCGCGCAGAGATGGTCCAACAGGTACGTCTCGGCGCGGACACTGACGGGCGGCTCACCGGGATCGCGCACGATGTCTGGTCGGCAACGTCCAGCTTCGAGGAGTACTGCGAACAAACGGCAGTTTTTGCGCGCTCGCTCTACGCGGCGCCGAACCGTCTCACCCGCCATCGCCTGGTTCCGCTGGACATCAACCGCGGCGAATGGATGCGCTCGCCCGGCGAAGCGCCCGGCATGCTGGCTTTCGAATGCGCCATGGATGAGCTCGCCGAGCGCGCCGGTCTGGACCCGATCGAACTCAGGATCCGCAACGAACCGGCACAGGATCCCGAGCGCGGCGTGCCGTTCTCCACCCGCAATCTCGTCGCCTGCATGGAGGAAGGCGCCCGCCGTTTCGGCTGGGAGCGGAGAAACCCGACACCGGGCCGAACTCGGGAGGGCCGCAAGCTTATCGGCCACGGCATGGCGGCGGCGATCCGTCCGAACTATATCGGCGCGGCGACGGCGCGGGTTGCGATCGACCGGGACGGTCGGGTGACGGCGCGGCTCGACATGACCGATATTGGGACCGGCACCTATACGATCCTGACCCAGATTGCCGCCGAGAGCCTCGGCCTGCCGATCTCGTCCGTCAAGGTGGAGCTCGGTGACAGCCGCTTCCCGCGTACCGCCGGCTCCGGCGGGTCCTGGGGCGCAGCAAGCGCGGGTTCGGCCTTGTATAATGCGTGCAACGTCCTCAAGGAACGGATCCTGGAGGCGGCGCAGTCGAACGAAGCCTCGCCGTTGCGCGGCGCGAACGCCACCGAGGCAAGCTTTGCCGACGGCGAGGTCAGGGTCGGCCAGCGATCGGCGAGCCTGACCGATCTTATCCGAGGGATCTCTCCCGATGGACTCGAAGCCGAAGGCTCCGTAGCCGCGGGCGCCACCACCCAGTCATACAAGACCTATTCGCAGCATTCCTATGGCGCGCATTTCGCAGAGGTCGCTGTCGATTGCGATACCGGTGAAATCCGCATGCGCCGGATGCTGGCTGTGATCGGCGCGGGCCGTATCCTCAACGCCAAGACCGCGCGCTCGCAAATCATCGGCGGCATGACCTGGGGGATCGGTGCAGCGCTGATGGAGCAGACGGTGCTCGACCCGCGCTACGGCCACTTCGTCAATCACGATCTTGCCGAGTATCATGTGCCGGTCAATGGCGATGTCCCCGATATGGAGGTCGCCTTCCTCGAGGAAGACGACGACAAGGCCAACCCGCTTGGCGCAAAGGGTCTCGGCGAGCTCGGCGTGTGCGGTGCGGGGGCTGCTGTCGCCAACGCCGTTTACAACGCGGCCGGCGTGCGAGTGCGTGAATTTCCCATCACCTTGGACAAGGTGCTGCCTGCCTTACCTGTGATCGCTATTTGACGCTCTCCTCCCTCGCCCTCAACGGTGACCAGGTCGAAACGGATCGCTATTTCTGCGCCATCGACGACGACGACGGTGGTTGACAGCGCTTTCCGACCCTTCCATACAAACGCCGTCAATGTTCTCAGGGCGGGGTGAAAGTCCCCACCGGCGGTAAGGGTCTCGGCCCAAGCCCGCGAGCGCTTTCCGGTTAGCCGGAGAGGTCAGCAGATCCGGTGTGATTCCGGAGCCGACGGTCACAGTCCGGATGGAAGAGAACGAAATGGAAGACGGTCCGCTTTCGCGGTTCGGACTCCGTATCGTGCGTCCTGATTCTGGTTCGAAACGGAAGGATGGACCCATGAATCAGCATTCCCACAACGACTATGAAGCGATCCGCGTTGCCGTCATTCGCGCGCGTTGGCATGCCGATATCGTCGACCAATGCGTTGAAGCATTCGAGGCGGAACTGGCGGTTCTCGGAGAGAAACGCTTTGCCGTCGATGTCTTCGATGTGCCTGGCGCTTATGAGATTCCCCTGCATGCAAAGACGCTTGCCGTGACCGGCCGCTATGCCGCTATCCTCGGCGCCGCGTTCGTCGTCAATGGCGGCATCTACCGGCACGAGTTTGTTGCAAGCGCGGTCATCGACGGCATGATGAATGTGCAATTGTCGACTGGCGTGCCGGTGCTTTCGGCGGTGCTGACGCCGCACAACTATCATGACAGCGCGGACCATCACCGCTTCTTCTTCGAGCATTTCAGGGTCAAAGGCAAAGAGGCGGCCAGTGCCTGCGTGCAACTGCTGGCAGCACGCGAACGCATCGCGGCGTGAAATCTCCGTCGCGGGTGGAAATCCCGGTAAGGCGCTGTAGTATCTCACGAAAACCAGGGAGGATGCCGGTGCAGACCAAGAAGATCATCAATGACGGTAACCGCTCCGTCGATGAGATGCTGGAGGGCATCCTGGCCGCGCATCCGCGCCATCTCAGAAGCGCGGACGGCAGTCCGCGCGCCATTATCGCCCGCGACGGACCGCGCCCAGGCAAGGTCGGTCTCGTCATCGGTGGCGGCTCGGGCCACGAGCCGACCTTCCTCGGCTTCGTCGGCAAGGGGCTGGCCGACGCCGCCGCGATCGGCAATGTCTTCGCCTCGCCGCCGCCGGACCCGATCCTCGAATGCGCCAAGGCGGCCAGCGGTGGCGCCGGCGTGCTGTTCATGTACGGCAACTATGCCGGCGACGTGATGAACTTCGACATGGCCGCCGAAATGGCGGCAATGGACGACATCGAGGTGCGCACCGTGCTGACCACCGACGATGTCGCCTCGGCGCCGCGCGACCAGAGGCAGAAGCGGCGCGGCGTCGCCGGCAATTTCTTCATCTTCAAGGCCGCCGGTGCCGCATGCGACCAGATGCTGTCATTCGATGAATGCGAGCGTATCGCCAGGAAGGCCAACGATCACACCTTCACCATGGGTGTGGCGCTGTCGCCCTGCTCGCTGCCGCAGACCCGCCGGCCCAATTTCGAGATCGGACCGGACGAGATGGAGATCGGCATGGGCATCCATGGCGAGCCAGGCATCGCGCGCGGAAAGTTGAAAACGGCCGACGAGATCACCGACGAAATGCTGGACAAGGTCCTCGACGAGATGGCGCCGGCGCGCGGCGATAAGGTCGCCGTTCTGGTCAATTCGCTCGGCTCAACGCCGTTGATGGAGCTCTACATCATGAACCGACGCGTCAAGCAGAGGCTGGATGACGTCGGTATTTCCGTCCACGCGACCTGGGTCGGCAATTACTGCACCTCGCTCGAAATGGCTGGCGCCTCGGTGACGCTGATGCATCTCGACGGCGAGTTGCAGGCGATGCTCGACCATCCTTGCGACTGCGCCATGTTCCGCGCCGGCTGAGAAAGCATCATGACCTCGATCGATTCAGTCGGCTTGAAAAGAATGTTCGATGAGATCGCGGCGGCGATCGACGCCGACAAGGACAGGCTCTGCCAACTCGACGGCGTCATCGGCGACGCCGACCATGGCATCGCCATGGCACTAGGCTTCACAGCTGCGCGCGATGCACTAGCGCAACTCGACCTCGCGGCGACCGAGCCGACGGCGCTGCTCAACACTGCGGCGAAATCCTTCCTCAACGCGGTCGGCGCCTCGTCAGGCCCGCTCTATGCGACCGCCTTCATGCGCGGTGCCGCCGCCGTCAAAGGCAAGGCAATTCTGGAGGACGCTGACATTATCGCCATGCTCCGGGCGATGGCGCAAGGCATCCAGGATCGCGGCAAGGCCGAGCTCGGCGAAAAGACCATGGTCGACGCCTGGCTGCCGGCGGCGCAAGCAGCGGGTGCCGCGCAGCAAGCCGGCAAGAGCCTGTGCGGGAGCCTGGAAGCCGCACTCGCCGCAGCCGAACAAGGCGCTGAGACGACCAAGGGCATGATCGCCGCCAAGGGCCGCTCATCGCGGCTCGGCGAGCGCTCGCTCGGGCATATGGACCCCGGCGCCGCGTCGGCCGTGACGATCATCAGGGCGATGCGGAACAGTCTGGCTTAGCCCCGCTTCGCCGCGTCGAGCCTGTCGATGGCCTGGACATTGCCGGCCGATGGTCCCTTCTCATCGAATTCCGATGCGAGCCAGGCGTCGACGATCGACTTGGCCAGTTCCGGGCCGATGACGCGCGCGCCCATGGTGATGATCTGGGCGTTGTTGGATTTCGCGGCGCGCTCTGCCGAATAGGTGTCGTGGGTGAGTGCGGCGCGAATGCCGGGCACCTTGTTGGCGGATATGGATACGCCGATGCCGGTGCCGCAAAACAGGATGCCGCGATCGTTTTCGCCGTCCAGGATGGTCTGGGCGAGCTTCTGTGACAGGTCGGCATAGTAGCCCGACTGGCTGAGGTCGCTAACCGTGAGGCCGGGCTTGGTAGCGAGGTGAGCGGCAATGACGTCGAGCAGCGGCTTACCGGCGCTATCAGCTCCAATGGCAATTTTCATGTTCCGTTTCCTTCCTGTTTGGTGATTCAGATCGCCGCCGAGGCGCGCTTGAGGATGTCGATATAGCCGTCCGCCTGCCAGGCCGAGCGGCCGATGAACAAGCCGTCGATGTTGGGCTGGCCGACCAGTTCGGCGGCATTTTGCGGATTGACGCTGCCGCCATAAAGCACCGGCGGTACCACCGGCAGCAGGTCGCGTGCGATTTTCTTGATTAGCGCCTGCTGCCTGTCGGCATAGTCCGAACTGGCCGGCACGCCCTTGTCGCCGATCGCCCAGACGGGCTCATAGGCAAACAGGATCGTCGCCGCCTTCGCCGCGCCTTCGAGAAACTGCAGCGCGCCGTGCACCTGCAAGGCCAGCACCGCAGCGGCCTGCCCGCTGTCGCGTTGAGCCAGGGTCTCGCCGACGCAGATGAGTGGCACGAGACCATGCTTCACCGCCGCCGCAGTCTTCAGACCGACGGCGTTGTCGGTCTCGCCGAAATGCTCGCGCCGTTCGCTGTGGCCGAGCTCGACCATGTCGAGGCCGCAGTCTTTCAGCATGACCGGCGAGATCTCGCCGGTCCAGGCGCCGGCGTCGGCCCAATGCATGTTCTGCGCGCCGACCTTGATGCGCGTCGGCGACAGCGCTTTCTTGACCTCGCGGATCGCCGTGAAGGGCGGGATGACGAAAGGCTGGATGCGCTCGTCGAAACCGGGGACGAACTCCGCCAGCGCCTCGGCGAAAGCCATCGCCTCGGCGAGCGTCTTGTTCATTTTCCAGCTGGTGCCGACCCAATAAACCATACGTGCCCTCCTATTCTGCGATCACTGTCAGCGAAACGCCGGCACCATCCAGCGCGGCGCGCATCTGCGGCTGCGGCTCGCGGCCGGTGAAGACCGTGTCAAAGGCCTTGAGATCTGTCAGGAAGTGCAAGGCAGTGCGGCCGAATTTCCCATGATCGACCAGCAGATATTTGCGCGCTGCTGCGGCCATCATCAGCCGTTTGGTCTGGACCACTTCCTGATCCTGGTGAAAGGCAGAGGCACCATGGATGGCCGATGACGACAGGAACGCGACATCGGCGCGCAATGATTTCAGCGTATCCTCGGCGAGCAGGCCGAAGAAGCCGTGAAACTTCTTGTTGTATTGGCCGCCGAGCGCAATCAGGTTGATGCCGGCAACGCCCGCCAAATCCTGGATGACGGCCAGATTGTTCGAGATCACCGTCAGCGGACGCAGATCGGCAAGATGCCGAGCAACGCCGCCCGCGGTTGAGCCATCGTCGATGATCACCGTCTGACCCGGTTCGATCATCGTCACGGCAGCGGCGGCGATGCGCTTCTTCTCGTCGCCGGCCAGCCGCTGGCGGTAGCGGAAATCGCTCTCGAAAAGGCTGCTCGGCTGGATCGAGGCGCCGCCGCGCACCTTGCGCAGGAAGCCGCTTTCCTCGAGCTCGTCGAGGTCGCGGTGGACAGTCATCTTTGACACGCCGAAGCGTGAGGCAAGATCGTCGACACTGGCGGTGCCGATGTCCATCAGAAAATCCATGATGCCTTGCCGGCGGCCGTCGCTCTTCATTTCCGCGGCATCCTTGTGCAATCCGGTTCCGAGATATAACAGCAAACGTCGCACAAGCCACCAAATTTTTGTGATAATGTTATATCTCTTTGGGATATCATGACGCTTCTGGTCGCGTCCTGTAACAAGAATTGCTGCCGGCCGAGCGCCCAGCGGTTGCGGTGCCGCGGAAATCCGGCCAGAAGCATCAGGGGCTCGTCGACAACCGAACGGCCCGCAAACACTGGCTCGAAACCGGATACGGGAGACTACTGAGTGGCTCGCATCACACTGAGACAATTGCTCGATCATGCCGCCGAATACGGCTATGGCGTGCCTGCCTTCAACATGAACAATATGGAACAGGGCCTCGCCATCATGGAGGCAGCCGAGGAGACCAAATCGCCGGTTATCCTGCAGGCGAGCCGCGGCGCGCGAGCCTACGCCAATGATGTGGTGCTGGCCAAGCTGATCGACGCGCTGGTCGAAATCCATCCCGATATCCCGGTCTGCATGCATCTCGACCATGGCAACAACGAAGCGACCTGCGTCACCGCGATCCAGCACGGCTTCACTTCGGTGATGATGGACGGATCGCTGAAGGAAGACGGCAAGACGCCGGCCGACTACGCCTATAATTCCGGCATCACCCACCGCGTCGTCGACATGGCGCATTGGGGCGGCGTCTCGGTGGAAGGCGAGATCGGCGTTCTCGGATCGCTGGAGATGGGCGGCGGCGAGCAGGAGGACGGCCATGGCGTCGAGGGCGTCATCAGCCACGACCAGCTGCTGACCGATCCCGTGCAGGCCGAACAGTTCGTGCGCGACACCCGTGTCGATGCGCTGGCAGTCGCCATGGGCACCAGCCACGGCGCCTACAAGTTCAGCCGCAAGCCGGACGGCGCTGTACTGGCCATGAACGTCATCGAGGAAATCCACCGCCGTCTGCCGAGTATGCATCTCGTCATGCACGGCTCGTCCTCGGTGCCGGAGGAGTTGCAGGAGATCATCAACAAATATGGCGGCCAGATGAAGCCGACATGGGGCGTGCCGGTCGAAGAGATCCAGCGCGGCATCAAGCACGGGGTGCGCAAGATCAATATCGATACCGACAACCGCATGGCGCTGACCGGCGCAATCCGCAAGGTGCTGACCGAGAACCCGAGCGAATTCGATCCGCGCAAATATCTGACGCCGGCAATGGCCGCGATGCGGAAGCTGTGCAAGGAGCGCTTCGAGCAATTCGGCACCGCCGGCAACGCACCGAAGATCAAGCCGCTGCCGCTGTCGGAAATGGCCAAGCGCTACAAGTCCGGAAGCCTCGATCCGAAATTTGGCTGATGTATTCCGGCTCTGAGCAGGAGCTGCCTCAGCTCCTGCTCATCCGATCATGCTCGCGGCAAGAGATCGGCCCTGCCGGTCTCGATAAAGGGTGCCCAGTAGTCGACCGACTCGCGGATCATGGCGATGACCTGGTGGTCGACGGGCTCGCGCTCGCGGAACGACAATTCGAGGCAGATCTCGTTGTCGACGCCGCCGCCACGGCGAACCGTCTCCAGCAGCTTTTCCGGCGTGATGCGGCCGTCCTTGTTGTGAGCGGCAATGAACGGCCAGTGACCACCCTTGTTCATCGACGACTGCTTGACGTGGATGATCGGCGATTGCCTGGGAAAGGCTTCGGCCCAGGCATAAGGGTCGGTGTCCGCCGGATTGCTCGAGGTCACGTCGCCATGGTCGATGTCGACCATCATCTTGAACGGGACGGCCATGCCGGCCGCTTCGATCTCGCGCTGCAGTGCCCGGCAGCTTTCGATCGTATGGCCGAATTCGCGGCCGACCGACATCGGCTCCCAGAACAGGTAGGTCAAGCCGGCTGCTTTGGCATGCTCGGCGACCTCGCGCCAGCATTCCAGCGCGATGTCGAAAAGCCGCGCGCGACGTTCAGGATTGTCGTAATCCCGGTGAGTGAAGATCGCGAATTGCGTGCCCATGCCTGCGGCGCCGAGCTCGGCCGAAACTTCTGAAAAGGTCTTGAACCAGTCGACGTAGTAGCGCCGCACGTCGGCATCGGGATGGCCGAAATGATTGAGCCGGCCGTAAGGGCCGGTCATCGCGGAGGTCACGCGCACACCGGTGCGGTCGAGCGCGGAGCGGAACAGGCGGACGAATTTGGCGATCGTCGCCGCCGGCCAGCCGGGATTGACGAATTCATGGGTGAGTTGGACGTCCCTGATACCGATCTGATAGGCGATCGCGTCGATCAGGTCGTCCGGCTCCGCAAAGCGGTTGACCAGCGGATTGGTGTTGAGCGAAAGCGTAAAGGCCATCAGCCGGCCTTTGCCAGCCGGCTCGAGCACCAGTCCTCGAAGGCGGTTCTTTCCGCGGCGGACAGATGCAGGCCGTGCTTGGTGCGCCTTTCGAGAATATCGGCGGCGGTCTCGGCCCATTCATGCTCGAACAGGTAATTGGCTTCGCGCTCGAAAAAATCCTTGCCGAAGCGCCGGCCCAGTTCGGCGAGCGAGGTGGCCGCGCCGACCAGATCGCGCGTCCTTGTGCCGTAGAGCCTGCCGTAATGCTTGACCAGCGATGCCGGCATCCAGGGAAATTCATGGCCGAGGTCGCCCAGAAACTGCTCGAAATCGGCATTGGCGATATCGCCGCCCGGCAGGTGCCCTTTCGAGGTCCACGGCTTGCCCATTTTCGGAAAGAACGGGGCGATACGGTCGAGCGCGTGCTCGGCCAATTTGCGGAAGGTGGTGATCTTGCCGCCGAAGACCGAAAGCAGCGGCGCCTGCCCAGCCGGTGCGTCGAGTTCGAATATGTAATCGCGGGTCACCGCGCTCGGATTGTCGGCATTGTCGTCATAGAGCGGCCTGACGCCGGAAAACGAGTAGACGACGTCGCTTCGTGCGAGCTGGCGCTTGAAGTAGCGATTGACTGCCTTGATCAGGTAATCGATCTCGCCGGCATCCGCGGTCACGTCCTCCGGTCGCCCTTCATAGGGAATGTCAGTGGTGCCGATCAGCGCCAGATCGTTCTGATAGGGATTGATGAAGATCACCCGCTTGTCGCTGTTCTGAACGAGATAGGCCTGCCGCCCTTCCCAGAATTTCGGCACAACGATGTGGCTGCCCTTGACCAGGCGCACGTTGCGCCTGGAATTCTGGCCGGCGACGCGGTTGATGACGTCGTTGACCCAGGGTCCGGCGGCGTTGATCAGCGCCCGTGCCCGGACTGTGGTCCTGACGCCGGTTCGACCGTCGCGCATCTCCACCGACCACAGGCCGTTTTCGCGGCGGGCGGCGGTGCAGGCAGTGCGGGTGAATATCCTGGCCCCACGCTCCGCGGCGTCGAGCGCATTGATGACGACCAGGCGGGCGTCGTCGACCCAGCAGTCGGAATATTCGAAGCCGCGCTTGAAGCTGTCCTTGATCGGCGCGCCTTCTGGCGCGGTGCGCAGGTCGAGCGTACGCGTGGCCGGCAGCCGCTTGCGGCCGCCAAGATGGTCGTAGAGGAACAGGCCGAGCCGCACCAGCCAGGCCGGCCGGTCATCGGGGCTGTGTGGCAGCACGAAGCGCATCGGCCAGATGATGTGCGGCGCGGATTCGAGCAGCACCTCGCGTTCGATCAGCGCCTCCCGCACCAAGCGGAACTCGTAATATTCGAGATAGCGCAAACCGCCATGAACGAGCTTTCCCGATCGCGAACTGGTGCCCTCGGCAAGATCGTCCTTTTCGCAAAGAATGACCGACAGGCCCCGGCCCGCCGCATCGCGCGCGATTCCGGCGCCATTGACGCCGCCGCCGATGACGAAGAGGTCGACGATTTCGGTTTCACCGTTCATCTCGCTCTATGCCCTGTCGTCAGCATGGATTGACCGGAGGCAGCCCGGCGATGTAGCGGCGCACTTCCTCGGCCGCCTGCTCGGCCGCGTAGGTCACGGTGCGTACCGACGCGCCGGCGATATGCGGCGTCAGCGTCACGTTCGGCAGTTGCAACAGCGGCCAGTCGGCAGGCACCGGCTCGACGGCGAACGTCTCCAGCATAGCACTGCCGATGTGTCCCGAGACGAGCGCTTCGTAGAGCGCATCGTAGTCGACCAGCGGTCCGCGCGCGGTATTGACGAAGATTACGCCGGGTTTCATCCGGGCGATGGCGTCCTTGCCGATCAGGCCGCGCGTCTCCTCGGTGACCCGGGAGTGCAGCGTGACCACATCGGAGCGCGACAGCAGATCGTCCAGCGCAACCAGCTCGACGCCGGCATTGCGGTCCTCGGCGCTCAATTGCACATAGGGATCGCAGACCAGGATGCGGCAGCCGAAGGCGCGCAGCAGCCGAACCAGCCTGGTGCCGATATTGCCGTAGCCGATGACGCCGACGGTCATTTCGTTGAGCTCGCGGCCGGTACGGTCGGCGCGGTAGAGATCGCCGCGCCACTCGCCCTTGCGCAAGGCTTCGTGGCCGACGCGGATCAGCCGCGTTTCGGCGAGAATGGCGCCGATGGTGAACTCGGCCACGGCGCTGGCGTTGCGGCCGGGCACATTGACCACGGTAATGCCATGGGCCTTGGCGGCGGCCATGTCGATGTTGATCGGTCCGCCGCGCGAGACCGCAACCAGCTTGAGCGTGGGCAGGCGCTGCATCATGCTTTCGGAGAGCGGCGCAAGCTGGGTGACGAAGATTTCGGCGTCGCCGATGAAATCCACCACCTCGTCGGGATCGCCGAAATACTCCTTGACCTTGTCCAGACCAAGCGCGGCATTGCCGAATTGCATCGGCTCGTCGGGCCAAGCGGTCTCAATGCTGCGGATGTCGAGATTGTCGCCGCAGGCCGCCTCGATTTTCTCGCGAAACACTTCCGGAAGCATGAAGCGGTCGCCGATGATCGCAATTTTCTTGGGCATGCTCTTCTCAATTCACGTCGGTTTGCCTGGACGCGGCCATCGAGCGCCAGACCGGCCGCAGCGCCTCATGCGCCAATGTGTAGGACGGAGCCATCGCCTCATAGGCAGCGGCAAGTTTCCGATCGCTGGGTTCGGCCGTACGGAGCAAAGGCGTGACCCATTCGCTGACGCAATCGTCCATCGATGCGTATTGGCCGACGCAGACCGCAGCAATCATTGCGGCGCCCGCAGCACCGGCCTCCTCGCGCTCGCTGGTGCGAATGTCGGCGCCGACCGCAGCACCCAGGATCTTGCGCAGAGCCGGGCTCCTGGCCGCTCCGCCGGTCAGGCGGATTTCCTTGGGCAGGGGCCCCATGGCGGCGTAGCAATCGCGCGCCGCGAAAGCCAGCCCCTCGAACACCGCGCGGACTATGTCGGCATAGCCGTGCCTGGACGAAATGCCGATGAAGCCGGCCCTGGCATTGGCATCGACGAACGGCCCGCGCTCGCCGGCCTCCGAGACATAGGGCTGGTAGAGCAGCGCGCCTGGCTCGGACGACGATATCCACTGGTCGACCAGCGCGATCATCTCGCCATTGGTCCGCGTAATACCTTGCGAGGCGAGAATGCCGGAGGCGAGGCCAAGGACCCAGTCGATATTGAGCGTTGCCGCCATGTTCGACTGCATCTGCGCAAAGACGCCGGGTGCCGGCATCGTCATCGTGTAGCCGGTTGCAGCCTCGTTGAGCAGAACCTGGTCCGGCGTTTCGGCAAGCCGCATATGCATTCCGGTGGAGCCGATGATCGAGCATCCCGGCTTGCGTTCGCGATCGAACAGGCCGGCGCCGAGCGCCGTGCAGGCGACATCGACATAGGCCAGAACGACCGGTGTGCCGGCGAGCAGGCCGGTCGCATCGGCTGCTGCCGCCGACAGCGAGGTGCTTTGCCTGGTGCCATCGACGATGGGCGGCAACAGATGCCGGAGATCGGTGACGCCGAGTACCTCGAGCACATCATCGCAATAGCCGCGCGTGCGGAAGTCGCCGAAGGTGAAGGTGCCCTCGGACGGGTCGGTGGCGCGGTGGCCGGTCAGCTTGAAATAGAGCCAGTCCTTGCAGTGGAACGCCGTCGCTGCATTGGCAAGCATCGCGGGCATGTGGCGCTTCATGAACACGAACTGCGATCCCTGCTGGCAGGCAGCGAGCCCGCTGCCGGTCTTTTCGAAGCGCAGCCGGTCCTCCGGCCGCGCGCGGATCTCCTCGACGACCGCGGCAGCGCGCGCGTCGAGCCACAGCCAGCCCTTGGCAACCGGCTCGCCATCCTTGTCGATCAGCCAGGTACCGTCGCCCTGCCCGGTCACGGCGATGGCAATGGTCCGGCTGGCGAGATCCGGCACCTTGTCGGCAAGCTCGCACAAGGTCGTCGCGGTATCGGCCCAGGTGCGTGTCAGGTCCTGCTCGGCGCCGCCGCCCGGCAGTGTCTCGTATTTATTGGGCAGCGCGGCGGACGCGATCTGCCTGCCCGCCGTGTCAAAGGCGACGGATTTTATGACAGACGTGCCGGCGTCGATGCCGATCAGCACATCCTGCATCAAGCCAGCTCCGTGCCGTGCGAAATGGCATTGCCGCTCGCCTGATCGAAGACGTGAAGGTTTTTCGGATCGATGCTGATCTTGATCGGCGCGCCAAGCTCCAAGCGGGTTCGGTCATGTTCGACCAGGACCAGCGAACCGCCGGCGAAATCGGCGGCGATATGGGTCTGGTCGCCGAGCCATTGATTGGCCGAAACCGTCGCCGGCACACCATCCTTCGAGCGGCGGACCGCATAGGGCCTGACGCCGATGACGACGCGCTGCCGGTTGAGCAATTCGTCGCGAACCGGGCCGCTGAATGCATCCTTGTCGTAGTCGAGCGAAAGCCCGTCGGGCAGCTTGAGACTGATCTTGCCGGCAGCCGTGCCGACATAGGCCTCGAAGACATTCATCGGCGGCTCGCCAACGAAGGTGCCGGTGAACAGGTTTGCCGGCCGCTCCTTGAGCCTGTCAGGCGTATCGAACTGCTGCAGCACGCCGCCCTCCATGACAGCGATGCGATCGGCCAGCGCATTGGCCTCAGTCTGGTCGTGGGTGACAAGGATCGCGGTCAGGCCACGCTCCTTGATGAAATGCTTGATGCGGCCGCGCAGCACGGCGCGAAGCTGCGGCTCGAGCTGGCCCATCGGCTCGTCCAGCAGATGCAGGTCGGCCTCGCGGATCAGCGCCCGGCCAAGGCTGGCGCGCTGCTGCTGGCCGCCGGAGATCGAGCTCGGATAGCGCTCGAGAATGTCCTCGATCTCGAGCAGCTTGGCGATGTTGGCGACCTTTGCATCGACCGCACTCTTCGCCAGCCTGGCGGCCTTGAGGGCGAAGGCCATGTTCTCGCGCACGGTCAGCGGCGGGTAGAGCGAATAGCCCTCGAAGGCCATTGCGACGTTGCGCCTGACCGGCGGCAGCATGTGCACTTTGCGGCCGGCAACCGCGATGGCGCCGCGCGAGACCTCTTCGAAGCCTGCGATCATGCGCAATGTCGAGGTCTTGCCGCAGCCGGAGGAGCCGAGCAGCGCCACGATCTCGCCCTTGGCGATTTCCATCGTCAGGTTCTTGACGGCGTGTACGCCACGGTCGATCGGACCGTAGAACTTGTCGACGCCCGAAATGGTGATTGCGGTCGGGCTCATGCCGCTTCTCCGCTGCGCAAATTGACGACGTTTTTCGAGCCGATGCGCTCGCCGCTTGTGCGATCGAACAAAAGGGCGCTTTTACTGTCGACGGCAATGTAGACCTTGCCCTCGGATTGGCCCGGTGTCCCGGAAGGACGCGAAACCAGGATTTCACGGCCGCGCACGGTGCGCACCAGCGTGACGATCTTCTCGTTGAGCGGCGTCTCAGCCTCGACCGTCACCGGGATGGCGCCGAGCGTGCGTTCATCGACAAACGCCAGCGCCTCCGGCCGCAAACCGATCACGCAGTCGCGGCCGACCGCCGCCTCATGAGCGCCGGCAAGATGGACCTGGACGTTGGACAAGCCAACATAGATGCCCTTGGCGTCCCGCGCCGGCTTGACGTCGAGCAGGTTGATGGTCGGGTCGCCGAACAGCCGGGCGATCTCGACGTTGGCCGGCTCGCGATAGATCTGTTCGGGCGTGCCGAGCTGTTTCACGACGCCTTGCGACATCACTGCGATGCGATCGCCAAGCGCCATCGCTTCCTTGTAGTCCTGGGTGACGTAGACAACGGTTGCGCCACGATCGGCGAGCAGCCTTGGCAGCTCGAGCCGCATTTCGAAGCGCAATTTGGCATCGACGTTGCGCAAGGGATCGTCGAGCAGCAGAAGCGGCGGCGAGCCGACCAGGGCGCGGGCAAGCGCGGTGCGCTGCTTCTGGCCGTTGGACAGAGCCCGCGGCTTGTGGCTGAGCACATGGCCGATCTTCAACAGCTTGCCGACGCTCTCGACGCCGGCCTTGATCGCGCCCTGCGACGAATGCTTCGCCTGCAGCGGCGTGGCGATGTTGTCGAACGCCGTCATATGCGGGAACAGCGCGAAGTTCTGGAATGCCATGCCGACGCCGCGGAACTCGGCGTCGACGTCGGTCATGTCCTCGCCGCCGATGAGGATCTTTCCCTCGTCGGGGTCGATGACGCCGGCGACCAGCCGCAATAGCACCGTCTTGCCGGCGCCGGACGGCCCGAACAGGACCAGCGTTTCGCCGTCGGCGACGGTCAGCGACAGATTGTCGAGAACGGTCTGGCTTTTGTAGCGCTTGACGATGTTTCGCAGTTCGAGGCTTGCCATCGGACTATCCTTTCACCGCGCCAAGCGACAGGCCTTCGACGAGATAGCGCTGCGCATAAAGCGCGAGCGCCAGCGTCGGCGTGATCGACAGCACGATCGCCGCCGAGATCTGGCCATACTGGATGCCCGAGGAGGTGATGAAGGCGAGCGCGCCGACCGTCACCGGCTGCTTGTCGGCCGAGGCGAGCACCAGCGCAAAAACGAAATTGTTCCAGGCAAAGATGAAGGCGAGCAGACCGGCAGCGGCAATGCCTGGGCCGGCGAGCGGCAGCGCGATCTTGCGGAAGGTGGCAAACCAGGAATGTCCGGCAATGCGGTAGGCGTATTCGATGTCGGCGGGAATGTCTTCGAAATAGCCGCGCACGATCCACAGGATCAACGGCAGGCAGATCAACTGATAGACCCAGATCAGCCCGATATAGGTGTTGGCCAGCCCGAGCTTCTGGAAATAGAGGGTGAGCGGCAGGAGCACCAGCAGCGCCGGCGCGAACCGGAACGACAGCAGCGTGAAGGCAATGTCCTCCGAGCCGCGGAATTTGTGCCGCGCAAAGGCGTAGGCCGCCGGAACGCCGAGCAGCAACGCGACGGCAACCGAGGTGACCGACAGGAAGACGGAATTCCAGAGGTTGCGCATGAAGGCGATGTCGAGCGTGCCGGCCGCCGTCATCAGCTTGCCGGTGATCAAGGCAGTGTAGTTGGCGAGCGTCGGCTCGAAGACAAGCTGCGGCGGAATCCGCAGGATTGTCTCGTTGGTCTGGAACGACATCATCAGGATCCAGACGATCGGGAACATGAAGAAGATCACGACCAGCGCCAGGGCAATGCCGCGCAGGATGCGTTCGAGAAGCGAGGTGTGTTCCACGCCAGCCTCCTATGCCTGGCCGCGGGCGCGTTCGCGCAGCCGCAGCCAGTTCTTGATGAAAATGTTCGAGAGGAAATAGGTGATCGCCCACAGGATGATCATCAGTGCCGCCGAGCGGCCGACATTGGTCGACTGGAAGAAGTTGAGGTAGGCCTCGACCTGGAAGACGGTCAGCGTGTCGCCCGGACCGCCCTGCGTCATGGCGTAGATGATGTCGAACTGCTGGATGGAATCAAGCAGGCGGAACAGGGTCGCCGTCAGGATGTAGGGGGTCAGCATCGGCAGTGTGATGCGGAAGAAGACGAAGCTGCGTGGCACGCCGTCGAGTGCTGCCGCCTCGAAGGGCTGCGTCGGCAGGCTGCGCAGGCCTGCAAGCAGCAGGATCATGATGAAGGGCGTGTAGACCCAGATGTCGACGAGCACGACGGTGAGCAGCGCCGTCGACGGAGACGAGGCCCAGCGGAAATCCTGCAACCCGATCAGGCTGGCGAGATAGCTGAGCACGCCGAAACCGGGATTGGTCATCAGCTTCCACATCAGCGCGGCGAGCGCCGGCGCCGTCATCAGCGGCATCAGCAGCATGATCGAGATGAAGTTGTTCAGCGTCGAGCGCTTTTGCAGCAGCATGGCGATGCCGAGACCGAGAAGCAGTTCAAGCACAACGGTGATGCCGGCGTAGAGCAGCGAGATCTCCAGGGTGTTCCAGAACTTCGGGTCGGTGAAGAAGGAGATATAGTTGTCGCCCCAGTTGAACTGCCGCGCCCAGGGTTGGCTCAACCGGTAGCGCTGGAACGAATAGACCACCGACGTCAGGAACGGGATCAGGATGCCGATGCAGACCAGCAGAGCCGGCAGGCTGAGGAGATAGGGCAGCACCCGCTTGCTGATCCTGAAGCCCGACGGCCTGTTTCTTTGTATTGTCGCCGCAGTCATCGGCTGCTCCGTCATCCTGTTACTTCGCCGTCCCGGCCGCCCAAGGGAGCAAGGCGGCCGGTCGGGCGAGCAGGCGGCACCTTTCGGGACCGCGTCGCAAACGTATCACATCTCAAAGGCTGGCCCGCGGACGGGCCAGCCTTGGCCGCGGCTTAGCCGAGCCCGGCTTCCTTGAGCTGGCTGTTGATGCTCTCGGCCAGCTTGTCGAGGCCCTCGTCGACCGGCACTTCCTTGGCCACCATCTTCTGCAGCGTCGCCGCCCATTCGGTGGTGAGATCGAAGAACAGCGGCTGCGGGGTGAACTTGATGCTGGCGCCCGGCGCCGAGACGTCGAACATCTCGACATAACCCGGATAGCTCTTGTTCAGCTTCTCGCGGAACATCTCGTCGTTCCAGACCGACTGACGAACCGGATTGACGAAGTCCATCTTGGTCGCACCGAACAATGCATGCTCGGGTCCGGATGCCCATTGCATGAAGTACCAGGTGGCGTCCTTGTCCTTGGAGAAGTTGGACATCGACAGCGACCAGATCCAGATATTGGGCGTCGGCGCCTTGGCGGCAGGATTGGCCTTGAATGCCGAAAAGGCGAGCTTGCCGGCCATCTTGTTGTCGCCGCCATTCATGAAGTAGCCAAGGATGTCGGCGTCGTAAATCATCGCCGAAGCACCTGCACCGAGATCGGTGCCGACCTGGTACCAGGTGTAGGTCGACCAGTCCTTCGGGCCGCTCTCCTGGATCATCTGGACCCACTGCTTGTGGAAAGCCTTGGATTCGGCGGTGCTCATCGCGGCCGACAGCTTGCCGTCAGCCGAGACGTTCAGGTCCTTCTGGTCGAAATTGGCGTAAGCCGACAGGAATCCCGGGTGGATCGTCGCCCAGGAGCGCGAGCCGCGCACGCCGATGCCGTAGACGCCGCCACCGACGTCCTTGGTGAGCTTCGCCGCCGTAGCGACCATCTCATCCATATTGCCGGGAACGCTGACGCCGACCTTGTCGAACATGCCCTTGTTGTAGGTGATGTTGTTCTGCTCGAAGCCCCACGGAATGCACCATTGCTTGGCGTCCGCCGAACCGAGGGCGCCGCCCGGCTGGCCGTTCCAGGCGCAGGAGTTCTTGACGCCGGGCAGGAAGTCGTCCCAGGCATATTTCGGGTTGGTCTTGGCCGGATCCTTGATCCATTCGTTGAGGTCGGTGATCCAGCCGGCCGGACCGTAGGTCCAGGTCATGTAGGCGCCGGTCATGAAGGCATCGTATTCGGGCGAGCTGGCCGACAGCGCGGCGGTAACCTTGTCGAAATAGACGTCTTCGGGGAACACGTCATAGACGACTTCCATGCCGGTCAGCTTCTTGAAATTGTCGAGGTTGGCGATCATCGCATCGGCATAAGGATGCTTGTTGAGCAACAGCTTGATGGTTTTGCCCTTATGCGCCTGCCAGTCGAAATCAGCCGCCAGGGCGCGGGTCTGCCCGAAGTTGAGCAGTGTGCCGGCGGTGCTGGCGGCAAGGCCCATTGCACCGAGGCCCTTGATCAGCCCACGGCGGTCGACTTGTCCACGCAGGAATGCGTCGATGAGGTCTTTCTCTTTCTCATGCATTTCTCTTCTCCTCCACAGGGTAGTTTCAACGAAATGGTTGCCGGCTACCCGACCGGCGTCTATTCCACGAGCGATCGCGCCGTCCGCTCGTCGGTTATCAAGCCTTTGAGATAACGGCCCTCCAGCACTGACTTGATGGCGCGAACCTTCACCTTGCCGCCGGCGACGGCGACAATCCTGCGGTTGCTGATGTCTTCGCGCGCCAGTGCCAGCGCCCGGTCGGAAAGCGTCGTCGCAACGGCCTTTCCGGCATCGTCGAAGAAATGGCCGAGCAATTCGCCGACACCGCCGTTGCGGCGGATCTCCTCCATCTCGCCCTTCTCGATCATACCGGTGGCGACAAGCGAGGCCTCACGTTCGGCGGTGCCGATGCCGGCGATGAGCAAGTCGGCGGACTTGGCGAGGTCGAAGACATCGCTGACGCCTTTCTGCCCGAGCAACACGGTTCGATCCTCGACCGTGTTGGCGAACATCGGTACGGGCATCACATAGGCCTCCGCACCAGTCCGCTCGGCGACGCGGTGGATGACGTCATGCGGATTGGCCGAGAACTTGCGCGTCAGGCCGCCAAGCAGCGAGACGAAACGGATCCTGCCCGCCGATATGCGCGGCAGATATTCGACGCAGGCGGCAAGCGTGCGGCCGTGGCCGACGCCGATCAGCGCCTCCTCGCCGCGTTCGATCTCGCGCTTGAGAAACTGCGCGCCAGCAATGCCGAGCGCCTTGAGCGGCAGGTCTTCGGCATCGAAGTCCGGAACCACCTCGCAGTAGTCGAGGCCGTACCGGCCGGACAACTCATCCTCAAGCTCCACGCATTCTGAGACTTCGCCGTCGATGTAGACTTTGACCAGGCCTTCCTGATTGGCCTTGGTGATCAGGCGATGCGCCTTGAGACTGGTCAGGCCGAGCCGCTTGGCGACCTCCGACTGGGTCAGGCCGCCGGCATAGTGAAGCCAAGCGGCACGGGCGGCCATGCCGGTCTCATCGTCGCGCAGCAGGCCGTTGCCAAAACCAACCATTTCCGCCCTTTGATATTTTTATCAGTTGCTGCAAAATTTTTCACAAGGCGTCGCCCGAGTCAAGCAACCGCTGCGTTTAAATCTCCGGCCAGGAGCTTGCCGGCCGGGGCCGAATTGGGCCGCGCTAACCAACGGGCAAGAAACAACACCGACCATGCGCATTTAAAACGTTTGCAATTTGGATTGGACGCATTACAAACGTTTCAAACTTCGTTCGGGAGAAACGATGCCGGCCCGCGTTACCACCCTCAAGGAACTTGCTGCGCAGCTCGGCCTGTCGATCACGACCGTTTCGCGCGCCCTTGCCGGCCACGAGCAGATCGCCTTGAAAACGCGCCAACGTGTCGCCGAGGCTGCGCATCAGGCCGGCTATGTGCCGAACACCGCAGCCCGCACGCTGGTCTCCGGCCGCAGCGGCTTTGTCGGCATGGTGCTTCCGATCCGCGGCCCCAATCTGGTCGACTCCTTCCTCGGTGAATTCGTCACAGGGCTCGGCGAAGGGCTGGTTTCGCACGGCTCCGACCTGATCCTGGCCGCAGCGGCGCAGGGCCAGTCGGAACTTTCCGTGCTTCGCCATGTCGTCGAATCGGGCCGCGCCGACGGGGTCGTCGTCACCCGCATCGCCGAGGTCGACGAGCGCCTTGCCTATCTGCGCCAGCGCAATTTCCCGTTCGTCGCGCACGGCCGGCTGCTCGACGGCGACTTTGCCTACCATTGGCTCGATACCGATGGCGCGCATGCTTTCGGCGAGGCCTTCGACATGCTCTACGATCTCGGACACCGCCATTTCGGCCTGGTGACGATTTCGGAGCCGATGACATTTCGCCATCTCAGGCAGGACGGGCTCGCCGCCGCGATCGCCCGCCGGGGCGATCCGTCCGTCAGTCTCGATGTGGCGACGGCGCCGCGTTTCGATCGCGGTGCCCGCATCCAGGCAATCAACCGGCTTCTGCACGCCACCGAGCGGCCGACGGCGATTGTCGCACTGTTCGACGAGCTGGCGCTGACTGTGATGGAAGAGGCGGGGCGCGCCGGACTTGCCATTCCTCGCGACCTTTCGGTGATCGGCTTCGACAACATAGCCGCCTCCGCCTATGCGCCGCCGGGGCTGACCACTTTCGACGCCTCGATCCGCCAGTGCGCGCGCGAGATCGGCGAGATGCTGCTGACCGTCATCGGCGACAGGCCGGACGCGCCACTGACGCGGCTGGTCCGGCCGACACTTGTCTTGCGGGCAAGCCATGGCCCGGCACCCACAGGACGGAACTGACGCCTTAGCGGCGCACAACCAGGGAGGAAGACGACGATGAATGCGTTGAGGACATTGGCAGGTGCGGTGCTGGCGTTGTCGCTTGCTGCCGGCGCAGCACAAGCCCAGCAGGTGTTGTTCTGGTCGACACAGGCGCGACCAGTGGAAGAGACACAGAAGATGCGCAGCGAAGTGCTGAAGGGGTTTGACGGCCAGGTCGACTATCAGGTCGCCGAGGACGGGCCCTGGCTCACCCGCCTTCAGGCCGAACTGCAGGCCGGCGCCGGCACCATAGGCGTGCTCGGCGGCCTGCACGGAGACTTCTCCACCGTCGGCGCGAACCTCGTCGATCTCTCTGGCGTCGATCTCGGTGGCGTCAAGGTCAACGAGACCTACAAGAAGCTCGGCATGCTCGGCACCGGCGAGCAGAAGTACCTGCCATGGATGCAGGCCACCTTTCTGATGGCGGCCAACAAACAGGCGCTGCAATATCTGCCGGCCGGCACCGATCTCAACACCATCACTTATGACCAACTGATCGAGTGGGCGAAAAACATCGCTGAAAAGACCGGTTCGCCCAAATTCGGTTTTCCGGCCGGCCCGAAAGGGCTGAAGCACCGTTTCTTCGAGGGTTTTCTCCTTCCATCGTATACCGGCTCGATGGTGACGAAGTTCCGCTCGGCGGAGGCCGAAACGGCGTGGAACAAGTTCAAGGAATTGTGGCAATACACCAACCCGAATTCGACCAACTATGCCTTCATGCAGGAGCCGCTGCTGACCGGCGAAGTCTGGGTGGCATTCGATCACGTGGCGCGCCTCGCCGACGCCTTCAACCAGAAACCCGATGACTTCGTCGCCTTCCCGGCGCCGGCTGGCCCGGCAGGCCGCGGCTACATGCCGGTGGTGGCCGGCGTCGCTATCCCGAAGACCTCGCCCGACATGGACAAGGCCAAGGCGCTGGTCGCCTATATGCTGAAACCGGAAACCCAGATCGCGACGCTGAAGGCGACAAACTTCTTCCCCATCGTCGACGTCAAGCTGCCCGACGACATGCCGGCCTCGGTGAAGGCCTTCAGCCCAGTGATCGCCACCATGACCGGAGCTCCCGATGCGTTGCCGGCGCTGCTGCCGATGGGACTTGGCGGCCTCGGCGGCAAGTTCAATCAGATCTACACCGACAGCTTCGAGCGCATCGTGCTCGGCGGCGAGGATGTGCACGGCGTGCTCGACGAACAGGCGACGGCGCTGAAAGCGATCATCGAACAGGCGAAGGCGCCGTGCTGGGCGCCCGACAAGCCCTCGCAAGGCGCCTGCCCGGTCGATTAAGAATCCTCCCGGGCGTCCGGATTTCCAGCGCGCCGGGCGCCCACCCCTTTTGAAGCTTCGAATAGAGAGCGCTCCATGCACAGCAAGGCCCTGCCCTATCTGCTGCTGACACCGGCGACGCTGTTCCTCTGCGTCTTCTTCCTCTACCCGTTCGTGTTGGTCGCCTTCGAGGCATTCACCCGCGACGGCGGCTTTACGCTCGACAATCTCCGCACCATGGCGGGCAGCTGGAAGTTTCCGGTCACTGTCCGCAATACGCTACTGCTGAGCGTCGTCGTCGTGCCGATTCAGTTGGTCATGGCACTGCTGATGGCAACCGCGGTGTCGCGGCTCGAAACGGGACGCAGCGCCGCGCTTTATATCTTCGCCATTCCGCTCGGCATCTCCGATCTGGCCGCCGGGCTGATCTGGCTCGCCATCTTCGACCAGTCCGGCTTCCTGAACACCTTGCTCTCCAATCTCGGCGTCATCGACAGCCCGGTCATGTTCCTCGGCTACCAGAGCAAGCTGACGATCTTCATCGCCGTGGCGCTGGCCGAGATCTGGCGCGCGACCGCCATCATGATGGTCATTCTGGTCGCCGGCATGGGGCTGATCCCCCGGGAATACTACGAGGCGGCGGAGGTTTTTGGCGCTAGCCCGTGGAAGCGCTTCATCAAGATCACGCTGCCTCTGCTGCGCCCAAGCCTGCAGACGGCGATCATCCTGCGCGTCATCCTTGCCTTTGAGGTCTTTGCCGTGGTTGCAGCACTCGGCGGCACCAATCTGCCGGTGCTGATGGGCGAGACCTACAATTGGCAGTTCACGCTGCAGGACCACAATGTCGCCGCCGCCATGGCGCTGTTCATCCTCGCCATCTCGATCGGTTTCACACTGTTCTTCCTGCGTGTGCTGCGTGTGCCGAAGGAGGCGCGGATATGAGCACCGTCGCGGAGCTGTCGATCGCCGCGCCTGCGGCCCGCAAAGCCGGCAACTGGCTGCTGGTCGCAACGGTCATCCTGCTTTGCGTCTGGGTGCTGCTGCCGATCTATCTGCTGATCGTCAACGCGCTGTCGTCGCCGGAAGAGGTGACCGCCTTCCCCAAGCGCTTCTTCCCGTCATTCGATTTCGGCAGCCTTTCTTTCTTCATCAATTTCGCCGGCGTCGCCAAGGCGCTGTGGAACTCCGTTCTCGTCGCCACGCTGACGATGCTCCTCTCGATCGGCTTCGGCGCACCCGCGGGCTACGCACTGTCGCGCTTCGATTTCCCAGGCAAGGAAACGTTCCGTTTCCTCGTGCTGATGACCCGCGCCTTCCCGCTGCCGCTGCTGGCTCTGCCCCTGGCGGTGATGTTCATCCGCACCGGCCTCGACGACACCGCGATCGGGCTGGCGCTGGTCCACACCACGCTGGCGCTGCCGTTTGCGGTGCTGATCACCTTCTCGCTGTTCTCCGGCATTCCCGTCGAGCTGGAGGAGGCGGCCTGGACGCTCGGCTGCACGAGATTGCAGGCATTCCGAAAAGTCATTCTGCCGCTGGCGCTGCCGGGCATCGCGGCGTCCGCGGTGTTTGCCTTCACCATCTCCTGGAACGAGGTGTTTGCCGCCGCCGTGCTCACCATCGAGAACCGGACGCTGACCGCCTTCCTGCTGCAGAGCCTTGGCGAATCGCCGCTCTACCTCAAATTCACCGGCGGTGCTGCCTTGGTTATCCCGGCACTGATCTTCATTTTTGCCGTCCGCAAATATTTGTTCGCCATGTGGGGGATCGCCAATCGATGACGCGCACAAAAGAGAACGCCGATGGCTGAGATCGTCATCAAGCAGGTGGCAAAACGTTTCGGCGGCTTCACCGCGCTGCATTCGATTGACCTGACCATCGCCGACCAGGAATTCATGGTGCTGCTCGGCGCCTCAGGTTGCGGCAAGACCACGCTGCTGAGGATCGTCGCCGGCCTGGAAACGCCAAGCCAGGGCGAAGTCTGGATCGGGGGGCGCCGCGTCGACCATCTGCCGCCGCGCGAACGCGGCATCGCTATGGTGTTCCAGAATTACGCCGTGTTTCCGCACCTGACGGTATTCGAGAATATCGCCTTCGGCCTGCGCATGAAGAAGCTGCCGCAGCAGGAGGTCGACGGGCGCGTCAACCGCACCGCCGAGCTCATGCATATCGAACAGCTTTTGAAGCGCTATTCGGGCCAGCTTTCCGGCGGTCAGCGCCAACGCGTGGCTGTGGCCCGGGCCCTGGCGATGGAGCCTGACGTGATCTTGATGGACGAGCCGCTGTCCAACCTAGACGCGCTGCTGCGGCTCGAAATGCGCGCCGAGCTCAAAGGTGTGCTCGCGGCGTCCAAGACCACCACCATCTACGTTACCCACGACCAGGTCGAGGCGATGAGCCTTGCCGACCGCATCGCCGTCATGCATCAGGGCCGTATCGTCCAGGCCGCCCCGCCGGTAGAGGTCTACCGCAATCCGGCGGCCCGCTTCGTCGGCTCCTTCATCGGCAACCCGCCGATGAATTTCATCCCGGCGACGAAGACGGCCGACGGCAGTTGGACCGTCGCCGGGCTGACGCTGCCCGGCCCCAAATCGGACAAGCAGACGATAGAATTCGCCATTCGCCCCGAGGATGTGGACGCCGGCAACGAAGGTATTAACGCCACCGTGCGCGTTGTCGAGCCGCTCGGACCGCACACGCTGGTCACCTGCGACGTCGAGGGCGGCCTGTTCCGCGCCATCCTCGAATCGAATGCCACGGTCGCCGTCGGCGATCACTTGCGGCTTTCGCCCAAACCCGATCGCATCCGCTGGTTCGATCCCGAAACCACCAACGCCCTTTGATCCCCTTCGATTCTGAAAGTACGAACGCCCCGATGATATCTCTTGCTGTCGACGAAACCATCGCCCGCGCCGTCGAGGTGCTCAGGGAAAATGACCAAGGCACCTACACCATACCGACCAAGGGCCTCTACCCGTTTCAGTGGAACTGGGATTCCTGCCTGACCGCGCTCGGCCTTGCCCACTATGACGAGGCGCGCGCCTGGACCGAGATCGACACGCTGTTCGCCCACCAATGGCCAGACGGCATGGTGCCGCACATCGTCTTCCATGTCTGGAGCGACGGCTATTTCCCCGGGCCGGAGGTCTGGCGAACCAATCGCCCGACTGCCACCTCCGGCATCACCCAGCCGGCGGTCGCCGGCTTTGCCGTGCGCCGCTTGTTCGACCAGGCCAAGGACAAGACCCTGGCGGCCGAGCGCGCCCGCGCGCTGTTGCCGAAAATCGACGCCTGGCACCGCTGGTTCTACGAAAATCGCGACCCGGACGGCGAAGGGCTGGTCGCCATAATCCACCCATGGGAGTCCGGCCGCGACAACTCGATCGACTGGGACGAGGCGTTCGAGCGCGTGCCGACCGAAGGCGTCGAGCCCTACACCCGCCGCGACATCCTGCACGCCGATCCGGCGCATCGTCCAACCAAGGCACAGTATGACCGCTATGTCTGGCTGTTGCAGCATTTCCGCGGGCTTGGCTGGGATAATGCCCGGCTGCACGATGCCTCGCCATTCCAGGTCGTCGATCCCGGCTTCAACGCCATCCTGATCCGTTCCGCCGCCGACCTTGCCGATCTCGCCGAGGCACTTGGCGAAACCGAAATCGCAGAAGCCAATCGCGCCCGTGCCGAAAAGGGGCTTTCGGCAATGGAACGGCTGTGGAGCGACGCGCATGGCCAGTACATTTGTTTCGACCGAGTGGCCGGAAAGCATGTTGACAGCGCGTCGGTCGGCGGCATTCTGTCGGTATTTTCGGCCATCCCGGAAAGCCGGGCAGCGACCATCGCTGCAGCGATCGAGCGCATCGCCGGCAAAGCGCGTTACATCGTCCCGTCGCATGATCCTGAGGATGGGCGCTTCGACCCAAAGCGCTACTGGCGCGGCCCGGTCTGGCTGGTGGTCAACTACATGATCGCCGACGGCCTTGCCGCCGCCGGCCACAGCCAAATCGCACAACGCATCACGCAATCCAGTCTCGAGCTGATCGCCGAGAGCGGTTTTGCCGAATATTACGATCCCCTCAGCGGCGAGCCGCTCGGCGGCAATCGCTTCACCTGGACCGCGGCAATGGTGATCGAGTTCCTGAAGGGCAGAGCCTGAACGCTTCCGCCTAGGCCGCCGGCTACCAAAGCCCGTTCTGTCTGCCGAATAACAGTCGACCCCATTTGCGTCTGAGGCATGTCCTGGCCCATCAAAACAGGGCCAAGGCATGCCAATCTTC
Organism: Mesorhizobium sp. M0954; assembly: GCF_040319155.1. Classification (NCBI taxonomy): domain Bacteria; kingdom Pseudomonadati; phylum Pseudomonadota; class Alphaproteobacteria; order Hyphomicrobiales; family Phyllobacteriaceae; genus Mesorhizobium; species Mesorhizobium sp. M0954. The sequence goes on from NZ_JAMYNR010000011.1 coordinate 75,763, forward strand.
ACCATGCCAGAGCTATAATAATTCTTCACAAACCGCTATCTATACTGCGTCGGGGCGGGGAGAAGCGCGGCTTGGAATTCGATCTGAAAACCATCGTCTACGCACCATGGATAGACTGGCAAGCAAGCATGAACGGGGAAAGGCTTGCCCCACAAATCCCACTTCGTGCTAATCACCGACCTCTATGAAGGCGGCAATGGCCAGGAACTGCTGCGGCGGCTGGCGGCGCTGGTTCGATCCGGCGTCAATGTAGTCGTGCTTCTGGCGCTGACCGATCAGGGACGGCCCGGCTACGATCAGGTAAGCGCTTGCGGTCAAAGGTTTGACAAATAGCCGGCCGCGCCTATGGTCGACCTGTTACAGGAGCGACGCATGGCGAAGACAACCGGCTGTATTCTTGGCGGGTTTTCCGCACATTTGCTGAACAGTAGAAATCAGCCACGGCCGCTTTCACAGCCCTCGCCCTTCCCTCTCCCGGCCGCGTCGATGCGCCCGGGCCGTTCATGTCCTTGAGCCACATGTCGCAGAAAATTACCGAGCTTCTGTCGCGGCTGGAAAAGCGGCTGGACAGGTCAGCGATTGTCTCGTCTGAGGAGGCCGGACCACGCTACCGGGAAGACCCCGACGGCAAGGACGGCGCGCCGCCGGCGATCGTCTTGCGTCCACGCACGACCGGCGAGGTGTCGGACATTCTGCGCCTGTGCAACGAGGTCGGGCAAAGGCTCGTCGTCCAGGGTGGCCGCACCGGTCTTGCGGGCGCGGCGCGCATCCAGCGCGGCGAAGCGGTGCTGTCGCTGGAGCGCATGACTTCCGTTGAGGCTATCGACCGCGAGGCGGCGACCATCATCGCCGAGGCCGGCGCGCCGCTGCAAGCGGTGCAGGAAGCCGCCGATGCGGCCGGCTTGCTGTTCGGCGTCGACATCGGAGCGCGCGGCACGGCCACCGTCGGCGGCAATGTCGCCACCAATGCCGGCGGCATCCGTGTGCTGCGCTACGGCATGTACCGGGCGCAGGTGCTTGGGCTGGAAGCGGTGCTTGCCGACGGCAGTATCCTGACCTCGCTCAAGGGTTTGGCGAAGGACAACTCCGGCTACGACCTCAGCCAATTGTTCATCGGCAGCGAAGGCACGCTCGGCGTGGTCACGCGCGCATGCCTGCGGCTGCATCCGAAGCCGGCCACCGAGATCACCGCCTTCTGCGCGCTTGCTTCGCTGGACGCGGTGATCACGTTGCTTGCGCGGCTCAGGCGGAAGCTCGGGCCCTTGCTATCGGCCTATGAGGTGAATTTCGCACCGCTCTATGGCGCCATGATCGCCGGCATGGAGGCGCCGGCGCCGCTGCCGGTCGGCTCACCCGTCTATGTACTGGCCGAAATACAGGGCAGCGAGCCGGACCGCGACGCCGAACGCTTTGCCGCGGTGCTGATGCAGGCGGTTGAAGATGGCCTGATCGACGACGTGGTCGTCTCGCAATCGCCGCGCGAATTCCGGGCGCTCTGGGCGGTGCGCGAGGAGGCCAACCGTTTCCTGTTTTCGATGGCAGGCCTGATCGGCGTCGATATCAGCATCCCACTGGCGAGAATGGCGACTTTCCTAGGCGAAACAGAAGCCGGCATCAGGGCCGTCGACCCTGGCGCCGACATCTACGTCTTCGGCCATCTCGGCGACGGCAATCTGCATTACCAGGTCCGCACCGCGGATCCGGCGGCCGCATACGGGATCATCTACCAGGGTGTGGCCGCGGCTGGCGGCGGCGTCTCGGCCGAGCATGGCATCGGCCTGGACAAGAAGGAATGGCTGCACCTTGTGCGCAGCGACGCCGAGATCGCGGCCATGCGGCGCCTGAAAGCAGCCTTCGACCCGAACAACATCCTCAATGCGGGGCGCATCTTCGACCTCGCGCCGGGCTGAAATCGAAGGTACGTAGCGCTGGCCGGGCGCTGTCTCTATCTGGTCGCGCCCTTCAATTCCGCATGCGCAACCGCGATGCGGGCAGCAAGCGCGGCGTTGTTGCGGACCAGCGCGATGTTGGCCTTCAGGCTGCGGCCTTGCGAAAGCTCATTGATGCGTGCGAGCAGAAACGGCGTCAGTTCCTTGCGCCCGATGCCGCGCTTCTCGGCCTCAGCCACGGCCGCTGCGATCGTGCCGTCGATGAACGCCGGATCGAGCGCGTCCGCTTCGGGGATAGGGTTGGCGACGAGAATGCCGGTGCCGGATTCCATCTCGTCATGCAGCAACATGGCTCGCGCGATCTCGTCGGGCGTGTCGAGGCGATGATCGGCCTTGAGCCCGCTGGAGCGGGTGTAGAAAGCCGGAAAATCATCGCTCCCATAGGCGATCACCGGCACGCGCTGAGTTTCCAGATATTCCAGCGTCTTCGCAATATCGAGGATCGACTTAACTCCGGCGCAGACGACGGTCGTGCCGGTTTGGCCGAGTTCGGTCAGGTCGGCGGAGATATCGAAAGTGGCTTCGGCGCCGCGATGCACGCCGCCCACGCCGCCGGTCGCAAAAATGCCGATCCCGGCTAAAGCGGCGATCCGCATCGTCGCCGAGACGGTGGTTCCGGCCGAGCCGCCGCGCACCATGATGGCGGCGAGATCGCGCCCGGAAGCCTTGACCACGCCCTTTGCCGCTGCCAGCTCTTCCAGTTCACGGTCGTCGAGGCCAACCTTGATCTTGCCGGCGACCACTGCGATCGTGGCGGGCACGGCGCCGTTTTCACGCACTACGGTCTCGACCCCACGGGCAGTTTCCAGATTGGCCGGATATGGCATGCCGTGGGTGATAATCGTTGATTCCAATGCCACCACCGCGCGGCCTTCATCAAGCGCAGCAGCGACTTCATCGTTCAGGTGGACAAGGAAAGGTTTCATATCATCTCGCTTTCAGGCAGGAATGCGGTACGTGCCGGCGGCAAGGAAGCGCGGCGACAGATCGGGATGGACGCTGGATTCGCTCTCGGTGGTCAGTGTGGCAAGCAGCGCGCCGGTGCGCACGGCATGAGCGACCGGCTCACCCGAAAGCACCTTGTAGAGTGTGCCGGCGATCATCGCGTCACCGGCGCCGGTGATATCGACGGGCTGCGCCGGGACGGAGTGCATGGTCGTCACACCGCTCTCAGTCGCAACGGCAAATCCATGCGCGCCCACGGTCACGATCACCTCGCCGGCGCCGGCCGCGCGCAGCGCTGCCGCTGCTTGCTCCGGCGTCAGCCGCCTGTCGGCATCCGTCATGCCGAGCATCGTATTGGCCTCGTCATGATTGGTGAACAGAAGATCGATGCCGGTCAGGTCCTTCGGCAGGCGCGCTGATTTCGGCGCCGATACCGTGTCGACCGCGAGCTTGAAGCGCGCACCCTGCTTTCGCGACATCAGTGCTGCGAGGGTCGCGGCCGGCAGATTGCAGTCGATGAACACCCATGTCGCCGAAGCCAGATGCGGCCAGAAGCGGTCGAGATAGGACGACGAAAACAGATCGAAGATCTCCATGTCGGCAATGCCGAGCACGAGGTCGTTGTTGCGGTCGAGGATGGCCGCGTATTCCGCCGTCGGCCGTTCCGTGGTGGTGATGACCTGGCTGACATCGGCGCCGAGGTCGCGAAGATGCCGCACTAGCGAGCGGCCGGTTTCATCCTCGCCGACGATCGAGACGAAGCTTATGTCGACGCCGAGGCGGGCAAGGTTTTCGGCGACGTTGCGGGCAACCCCGCCGAAGCTGCGATAGCCGTCGACCGGGTTCGACGTCTCGAAAATCAGATCCTTCTTGGCGTGGTATTTGCGGTCGAGCACCGCGCCGCCGACGCAGACCATGCGCTTGGACGTCGGCAAGACGTAACCACGGCCGAGAATGTATCCCTTGTTGACGAGTTGCACGATGTGGGCCGCAACCGTCGAGCGGGCGATGCCGAGCACCGTTGCTATGTCCTGCTGGCCGGCGAATGGGTTCGCGGCAATGAGGTCGAGAACCGCTTGTTCCTGTGCTCCAAGGTCGTCCATTGTCTCACCCGGCCCGCCAAATTCGAGGCTGAATGTTGATATAACAACAGATGCTGCTGTCAACAGTTGTTTGGACCTGGGCATTTCCGGTCGGGTGCCCACATTTGGTCAGGCCACTTGTGTCGACCTATCGGACGCGCTCGCGCTGAAGGCCCTACGGCGCGGGCATTTCTCCGAGAACAGGGAGCCTTAACGCGAGACTGCGAACACCACTAAGCCTTCAGCACCGAGACGGCCAATTCGCTGTTGTGGACGTATTCGTTGGCGTCAGGCTGCTTCTGCACGAGCAGGATGAACAGCAGGTCGGTCAGCGTCAGTTGTGCATCACGCGCAGTTATCGATGACGAGCGCGCGCGCTCTTCATCGGCGATCGTGTGGAGGCGAATGTCGGCAACCCGGCTCAGCGGATTGTCGCGAAGTCCGGTGACGGCGATCACGGTGGTGCCACGTTTGCGGGCAAGTTCAGCTATCCGCAGGGTTTCGATGCTCGCCCCGGAATAGGAGAGCGCGAACAGCACGTCACCTCTTCCAAGCGTCGAGACATTGGCCATTTGCACATGGCTGTCGCTGTCGTGCAGCACGTTGCGGCCGAGTTTCATCAGCTTGTAGGAAAAATCGCGCGCCACCAGCGAGGATGCGCCGACGCCGGCCAAATGAATGCGGCGCGCACCATTCAATGCTTCGAGGGCCTTGCCGATTTCCTGCTCGGTGTTGGCCGCGACGGTCTGCTGCATCGACAAAAGCTTGCTGCCGATCAGCTTGCGCAGGATGACCAGATAGCTGTCGCCGACCTCGATCGAACCGTGGATCATGCCGGCCGGCACGTGCCATTCCTGCGACTTGGCCTCGCTGACGGCGAGCTTAAGCTCCTGATAGCTGGAATAGCCGAGCTTCTGGCTGAACTTGACGACGCTCGACTGGCTGCGGCCGATCTCGGCGGCAAGCGCCGCCGTCGACAGGCGGAGCATCTGGTCGGGATTATCGACGATATACTGACCGATCTCGCGGTCGCCGGGCGCCATGACTTCGAGCTTGGCCTCGATCTTCTTCAGGACGGACATGCGTTCCCCCATTGCCTGTCATAGACAACGCCAAGCCAAGGAATAAATTATTCCGCCTCTGATTGACAGCCAAGAATGAACCATCAAATCTCGACTGGTGCGGTTGCGGCCCAGCCTTCGGGCATGTCGACGATTCGGACATGAAAAGATCGTAGACTCGCCGACAGCTCGGGATTAGGTCAGAGCCATGGACAAATTGCGGATCGTCGGCGGGCACAGGCTTGAGGGCGCGGTGACGATCTCCGGCGCCAAGAACGCGGCCTTGCCGCAAATAGCGGCGGCGTTGCTCAGCCCCTATCCGCTGCAGCTGACCAACCTGCCTGAGGTGACGGATATCGACAACATGCTTGGCGTCGTCGGCCTTCATGGGGCCGAAGTCACCAGATCGGCGCATGCCGCCACAATCGATGCCAGTGCTGCCGCTTCCAGGGAGACAAGCTACGATACCGTCAGGCGCATGCGCGCGACGGTGCTGGTTCTCGGTCCACTGCTTGCCCGCTTCGGCCATGCCCGGGTCTCGCTGCCTGGCGGCTGCGCGATCGGCGCACGGCCGGTCGACATGCATGTCGCCGCACTTGCCGCACTTGGCGCCGATATCGCGATCGAAAACGGACTGATCGTCGCGTCTGCGCCGGGCGGACTGAAAGGCGCGCGCATCGTTTTGAGCTCGCCGTCGGTCGGCGCGACCGAAACGGCGATGATGGCGGCGACGACGGCAAACGGCGAGACCGAGATCCTCAACGCGGCCCGCGAGCCGGAGGTGGCCGATCTTGCCGCCTGCCTGAACGACATGGGCGCGCGGATCGAGGGCGCCGGCACGCACCGCATCCTGATCGGGGGCAGCACAGACTGGCGCGCCGCCACGCACGACATCATCCCGGACCGGATAGAGGCCGGCACCTATGCCGTCGCAGCGGCCATCACCGGCGGTCAGCTCGAGCTGACCCACGCGCGGCTCGAGCACATGGCATCCATCGTCCAGCTGCTCGAAGCAGCCGGTGTGAAAATATGGCCGGGCGACCGCGGGCTGATCGTATCGAGAGACGGGCCGCTCAAGGCGGTCGACGTGACGACGGAGCCCCATCCGGGCTTTCCGACCGATCTCCAGGCGCAGTTCATGGCGTTGATGTGCTGTGCCGAGGGCGCTTCGCTGTTGCGCGAGACGATCTTCGAGAACCGCTTCATGCATGTGCCTGAACTGATGCGGCTCGGCGCCAATATCAAGCTGCAAGGCACCATGGCGCTGGTGCGCGGAGGCGAGAAGCTGAAGGGCGCGCAAGTGATGGCGACCGACCTGCGCGCCTCCGTCTCGCTGGTGCTAGCAGCGCTGGTGTCGGAGGGCGAGACGACGATCAATCGCGTCTATCATCTCGACCGCGGGTACGAGCAGTTGGACCGCAAGCTCCGGCTGTGCGGCGCCCAGATCGAACGAATAAGGCAATGAGTGCCGGTGGGGCGTCTCCGCATTATTTCCTGGGCGTCGATGGCGGCGGAACCGGCTGCCGGGCGCGTATCGAAGACGAGGCAGGAACCGTGCTCGGGCAAGGCCTGTCGGGCCCGGCGACAACGCGACTCGGTATAGAGGTGGCCTGGGCCTCGATTGCCAAAGCCTTTGGCGCGGCGATCGAAGAGGGAGGGTTCACGGCGGCGGAAATCGCCAGGATCCGCGCGGGTATCGGTGTTGCCGGCATCGGCCGTAAGGGTGCGCTCGAGGCGTTTCATGGCATCGAACAACCCTTTGCGAGCATCGACTTCGTCAGCGACGGCGTCGCGGCTTGCCTTGGCGCGCATTCGGGTCAAGACGGCGCCATCGTCATAGCCGGGACCGGTTCGATCGGGCTCGGCTTTGTCGAAGGGCGCGACCTGCGCGTCGGCGGCTACGGTTTTCCGATTTCCGATGAGGGCAGCGGCGCCGATCTCGGACTGAAGGCAGTGCAGCTTGCCTTGCGAGCCCATGACGGTCGGCATGAGCGGACGGCGCTGCTGGCCGAGGTGATGCAGCGCTTCAAGGACGATCCGTTCGAGGCGGTGGCCTGGATGGACCGCGCCAGTGCGACGGACTATGCCGCCCTGGCGCCGATGGTGATCCGCCATGCCGATCAGGGCGATCCGGCCGGTCGGCGGATCGTGCAAGGCGCTGCCGAGCAGATCGACACCTTCGTGCGGGTGCTGTTCGAAAAAGGCGCGCCGCGGGTTACGCTGCTCGGAGGGTTGTCCAGCCCGCTTGAGCCATGGCTCGCTCCCGACGTCCGCCGACGGCTGAAACCGGCCGACGGCGACGCGGTTTCGGGAGCCATAATCCTGGCCAGAAAATCCCTCTGCCGCCAGTGATGCCTTGCTCGCAAGGAATATAATATTCCTACTTTCCGTTGACACAGGGAATATCGAATTCTAAGAAGTTAACGAAACAGAACCGGCGCAGCCGGTACGGAGCCGACGGCCAGGTGCAGGCACTGGACGCCGCTTGCTGCGGGCATCACAGTCCTGCTCGCAGTCGCACTTGAAAGTAAGCGAAGTGGTCGAACAAGGGTTGATGTCGGAGCTGGAGCGGCTGGTTTCCGAGGACCGGAACCCGAAAACCATGGACATCGATCTGTTGCCGACCCTCGAGGTGCTGCGCAAGATCAATGACGAGGACAAAGGCGTTGCGGCAGCCGTCGAGAAGGTCATCCCCGATATTGCTGCGGCTGTGGACCGGATCGTGAGCGCGTTCCAGAACGGTGCACGCCTTGTCTATATGGGGGCTGGCACCAGCGGCCGGCTCGGCGTCCTCGACGCCTCGGAATGTCCGCCGACCTTTGGCGTACCCGAGGACATGGTGGTGGGCCTGATCGCCGGCGGCGTCGACGCGCTGGTGCACTCTGCGGAAGGCGCCGAGGACGATCCGAAACAGGGAATAAAGGCGCTGCAGGACATCAAGCTGACCGCCGACGACGTGGTGGTCGGCATCGCTGTCAGCGGACGCACACCTTATGTCATCGGCGGCCTGACCTATGCCAAGGAAGTGGGAGCCACCACCGTGGCGTTGTCCTGCAATCCTCGATCGACCATTGCCGGCATTGCCGATATTGGCATCTCTCCGGTGGTTGGCCCGGAGGTCCTCACCGGCTCGACCCGGCTGAAATCGGGAACCGCGCAAAAGCTGGTGCTCAATATGCTGTCCACCGCCAGCATGATCCGCATCGGCAAGAGCTATCAGAACCTGATGGTTGACCTCAATCCAAGCAACAAGAAGCTTGTAGCAAGGGCGGTCAGGATCGTGATGCAGACGACCGGCTGCGCGGCACAGCAGGCACGACAGGCACTCGACCAGACCGGCAATGATGTAAAACTGGCAATCCTGGTGACGATCACCGGCATGGGTGTCGAAGAAGCACGTAAGGCGCTTGCCAACGCGGGAGGTTTCCTGCGCAAGGCGATAGGCGAAAAGACGGTGTAAGACCGCATGGATACTGGGCCGATGTTCCGGGGCGTGTGTCCCTTTGAAGCGGTCCGGGGAACTGCAAGGCATCTGGTTTAACAATAATGGGAGAACGACAATGGTACGGCACATTGGCAAGAAACTGCTTTCCGGCATGACGCTCGCGGCAATGGTTGGCATCGCCGCGCTACCGGTGCAGGCGAGTGCGGCGACGCTGCATATGGCGTGGTCGCAGGACGCCACCGGTCTTGATCCGCACAAGCAGACCGCATTCTCCTCACTGCGGCTGCTGGAGCTGATCTACGAACCGCTGGTGCGGCTCGACGCAAACCTGCAAATCACGCCCGCGATTGCCGATTCATGGCAGTTCTCGCCGGACGGCAAGGAGCTGAGCTTCAAGCTCAATCCGAAAGCAAAATTCCAGAACGGCGCCGCCGTGACCTCGGCCGACGTCAAGGCATCGTTCGAGCGCATACTCGACGAGAAGACGGGTGCTGCGGCGCGCGCCAACTTTCTCTCGATCGCCAGCATCGACACGCCCGATCCCGCCACCGTCGTGTTCCACCTCTCGCAGCCGGACGTGCCGATCCTGACGGCGATGAGCGACGTCAATGCGGCGATCGTCCCGGCAAGCGAAATCGCGGCCGGCTCGATCGGCACGACAACGATCGGCTCGGGTCCGTTCAAGCTCGAAAAATGGGATCCGAATTCCAAGGAAGTGCTTGTCGCCAACAAGGACTGGGCAGGCGGCGCGACCGGCGTCGACGGCATCGAAATCAGCGTGCTGCCGGACGAGACGGCGATCCTGGCGGCGATGCGCACCAAGCAGATCGATTTTGCCCTGCTCAACGATCCGCTTGTCGCCACGCTGGTGCCCAAGGAAGCCAGCCTGCAGTTGAACCGCGTGCCGGTGCTTGCCTATCACGTGCTGCAGCTCAATCCCTCCCGCAAGCCGATGACCGAACTCAAGGTGCGTCAGGCGATTTCCTGCGCCATCGACCGGCAGGAAGTGCTGGACACCGCCTCGCTCGGCGAAGGCAAGGTCACCGGCCCGCTGACCATCCCGGCACTGGCGACCGATCCGAAGCAGTTGTTCTGCTATAAGCGCGACATTGAGAAGGCCAAGCAGTTGATGGCCGAAGCCGGCTATGCCGACGGCTTTTCGGCGACAGTGATCGGCGCCACCGGCGAGCCGCCGACGGCAGCGGCGGAAGCCCAGGTCATCCAGTCGCAACTCGCAGAAATCGGCGTCAAGCTCGACATCAAGATGATGGAGCTCAACGTCTATGTCGACGCCTGGCTGAAGGGCGATTTCGACATGGCCGTCGCGCTGAACGGCGGCAGGGCCGATCCCTACACTATGTACAACCGCTACTGGACCAAGACGGGCAATCTGCAGAAGGTGGCGAACTATATCGACGACACGCTGGACAGTCTTATGCAGAAGGGCCGCACCGAGACCGACCCGGCAGCGCGCAAAGCGATCTTCGCCGACTTCGAGAAGCACATCACTGAGATGTCGCCCTGGATCTGGCTCTACACGTCCTACAGCTACACGGCACAGCAGAAGAATATCGCAGGATTCGAACCGGTGCCGACAGGTTCGCTGTTCAGCCTCGCCAAGGTGACGATCCAGTAGCTGCTTTGTGCCGGACGAGAGGAATTCTTCGCGTGAACTATCTGATGCGGCGACTGGCGACCTTCCCTCTCGTCCTGCTTGGCGTATCCATCGTGGTGTTCCTGGCGATCCGGATGGTTCCGGGCGATTCGATCACGGCAATGCTGGGGACCGAAGCCGGCCTGCTGACGCCGCAGCAGCGCGATGCGCTTGCAGCTTATTTCGGCATCGACCAGCCCTGGTTCATCCAGTACTGGCGCTGGCTGCTTGGTCTTTTCCAAGGTAATCTCGGCATTTCGTCCACCTATGGCAGGCCGGTGCTCGACGTCATCCTCGAGCGTTTCCCGCTAACGTTGGAACTCGCCTTGCTGTCGATGGTCATCGCCCTGCTTGTCGGCATGCCGGCGGGGATCTTTGCCGCCACCCATAACGAAAGGCTGTCCGACCTCGGCGTGCGCGTTGTCGCAATGATCGGGCAGTCGACGCCGAACTTCGTCCTTGCCCTGCTGATCATCTACACGCTGTCGGCGGGGTTTGGCGTTTTGCCGGCGATGGGCGAGTTTTCGCCGCTGTGGCAGGATCCGCTGCGCAATCTCGGCCAGCTGTTGCTGCCTGCGGTCACGCTTGGATTTGCCTTCGCGGCTTCGGTGACCCGCATATCGCGTTCGGCGATGCTCGATGTGCTCAGCGACGACTATGTCAGGACGGCGCGTAGCAAGGGCGTTTCGGCGCGCGGCGTCATCTGGCGGCATGCTTTGCCCAACGCGCTCATCCCGGTCGTGACGCTGAGCGGCATAGAGTTCGGCTACCTCCTGGGCGGAGCTGTCATCGTCGAGCAGATCTATGCGCTGCCCGGTCTCGGCCGCATGGTGCTGGATGCCATCCTGCAGCGCGACTACGCGCTGGTGCAGGGAAGCGTGCTATTCATCGCCTTCAACTTCATGATCGTCAATCTCCTCGTCGACCTCGCCTATGTCGCGCTCGACCCGCGTATCCGGTTAAGCGAGCATTGATGGCGACATTGCGGGCTATATTTGCGCATCCCAGCGGCCGGATCGGCGGTGCCATCGTTGCGCTTTATCTGCTGCTTGCCATGCTTGGCATGCTGGGGCTGACGCCGCACAATCCGCTGACGCAGCACCGGGTCGAGCGACTGCATGCGCCTGACGGCATCTACTGGATGGGCACGGACCTGTTCGGCCGCGATGTCGCAAGTCGGCTGATGACCGGGATCGGCCAGTCCTTCATCGTGGCCTTCTTTGCGGTCGCCTTTGCGACACTGGCCGGCACCGTGCTCGGGCTGGCGGCAGCCTGGTTCGGGCGCCGCTGGGACGGCATGGTGATGCGCATCATGGACGTTGTGCTGGCGTTCCCGGCGATCCTGCTGGCGCTGCTGATCGTCGCGGTTGCGGGACCGGGAACCTCGACCAGCGTCATTGCCATCGCCGTCGTCTACACACCGATCTTCACGCGCGTCGTGCGAGGTCCGGCTCTGTCGCTCAAGGCGCGCGAGTTCGTCGACGCGGCCCGCACGTTCGGCAGCAGTGCGGGCTATATCGTAACACGGCATCTGCTGCTCAATCTGGTGGCGCCACTGACGGTTCAGGTGACGCTGGCGCTGGCCTGGGCACTGCTGACCGAAGCCGGCTTAAGCTTCCTCGGGCTCGGCACGCAGCCGCCCGCCGCGTCGCTCGGCCTGATGCTGAGCGACAGCCGCAATCTGATGGAGACAGCTCCCTGGCTGATGATCTTCCCGGGCGTGGCGATCATGATCGGCATCCTCGGTTTCAACCTGCTCGGCGATGCGTTGCGTGATGTCCTCGACCCGAAGATGCGGAGATCGATCGCATGATCCCGCTGCTGTCCGTCAGCGGATTGCGCGTCGGTTTCGGCCGCAACCCGCAAGCCAATGAGGTCGTGCGCGGCGTCAGTTTCGATCTCGCCGACGGCGAGACGCTGGCCATCGTCGGCGAAAGCGGCTCGGGCAAGTCGGTCACGGCGCTGTCGATCAATCGCCTCGTCGATTATGGCGGCGGCCGCATCACCGGCGGGTCGATCAAGCTGAGGCGGGCCGACGGCAGCACCTTCGACCTGACAGCCGCAGCCGAGCCGCAATTGACGAAGATCCGCGGCGGCGAAATCGGCATGATCTTCCAGGAGCCGATGACCTCGCTCAATCCGGTGCTGACCATCGGCAGGCAGATCGAGGAATCGTTTCGCCTGCATCGCGGCCTGACCGGCCGGCGAGCGACGGCGGCGGCCAAGGACGCGCTCGACCGCGTGCGTATTCCCGACGCTGCACGGCGGCTGAAATACACGCCCAACCAGCTTTCGGGCGGCATGCTGCAGCGGGTGATGATCGCCATGGCGATTGCGTGCAACCCGCGCCTGCTCATTGCCGACGAGCCAACGACGGCGCTGGATGTTACGGTGCAGGCGCAGATCATGGCGCTGCTCGCCGAATTAAAGCAGGAAACCGGGATGTCGATGATCTTCATCACCCACGACATCGGTCTGGTTGCAGGCATCGCCGACAAGGTGATGGTGATGCAAGGCGGAGAAGCTGTCGAGCAGGGCGCATTGAACCAGATATTGGACGATCCGCGGCATCCCTATACGCGGCATCTGCTTCATGCGGTGCCGCATTTCGCCGGCGGCAGTGCCGCACGCAAGGACGTGCAACGCGAAACGCAAAAAGCTGCCGAGCCGGCGCTGAAGGTCGATGGCCTCGTAGTGCGGTTTCCGGTCAAGGCTGGGTTTTTCAGCCGCGCCAGCGGTGCCGTGCACGCGGTGGACGGGGTGGATTTCGAGCTAATGCCGGGCGAGACATTGGCGGTCGTCGGCGAGAGCGGTTCCGGAAAGTCCACTACCGCCCGCGCGATTCTGGGGCTGGTGCGCCCGACGCACGGCACAATCTCGGCCAGCACGCGCAAGCCCGTCACCGGGCAGAGCGCCCTTCCCATGCAGATGGTGTTCCAGAATCCCTATGGCTCGCTCAATCCCAGACTCACCATCCAAAGCATCCTCGCAGAGCCTGTGATCGCTACCGGCGGACGGATAACTGCTGAAACGCGGGCGAAAATGGCCGCGCTGCTGAAACGCGTCGGCCTTCCGGAAAACAGCCTGCAGCGCTATCCGCACGAATTCTCCGGCGGCCAGCGGCAACGCCTGTGCATCGCTCGCGCGCTGATGCTCAATCCTTCGGTTGTCGTCCTCGACGAAGCGGTTTCGGCGCTCGATGTGTCGGTGCAGGCCAGGGTGTTGGAGCTTTTGATCGAGCTGCAGCGTGAATTCGGGCTGGCCTATCTGTTCATCTCGCATGACATCGCTGTCGTCGAGCGGATCGCCCATCGCATCGCGGTCATCTATGCCGGCCAGATTGTCGAGATCGGCGATGCCAGATCGGTGCTCTCGGAGCCGAAGCACTCCTATACCAAACAGCTTATCGCGGCCGTTCCTACTATAGACCGGCGGCATGAACGTTTCGAGCTGGACACGCGCCAGGTCCCCTCGCTCGTGCGTCCGCTGGGGTTTGAGCCGGGGCCGGCTAATTGGCAGCAATTCGGGCCGGATCATAGAGCACGGATGGAAGTGTGATGATTGTCGCCCAAGGATACGAAAGGCCGGAGGGACAGCCCCATCGCTGCCTTCCAAACGGAGGCGTAGTTGATCGACCATGATTTCTTCTCCCGCGCATTCGCCCCGCTCGAAGCGGCCGTGGCCGCATCGCGCATTCCGGGCGGCGTGCTCGGCATAGTTGACGGGGACGGCGAACGCATCGTCCGGGCAATCGGTTGGGCTCAAACCGTGCCCAAGATACGGCCGATGCATGTCGGGACATGGTTCGACCTGGCCTCGCTGACCAAAATCATCTTCACCACGTCGCGTATCCTGGCACTGGCGGAAGAAGGCGTCATCGACCTCGACGCGCCGCTGATTTCCGTCCTGCCCGACCTTCGCCAATATGACGAAAAAGCCTGGGAACGGAACGTAACGTTTCGCCAGTGTCTCGGCCATCAGACACCGTTTCCCGCCGTCGCGCCGATCTACACCTATGGCCACGATCCGGACCTGCTGCGCGCCTTCATCCTGCAGCGCGAATGGCAGGCTGGCGAGCCGGTCTATTCTGATATCAACTTCATCCTGCTCGGCTTCGTCCTGGAGCGCCTGTCTGGCAAGACCATTCGCGAGATGGATCCCGGTCCGGGCTTCGCGTTCTCCGCCGAACGGGATCAAGCGGCGGCGACCGAAGACTGCACATGGCGTCATCGCGTGCTCTGCGGCGAAGTCCACGACGACAATTGCTCGGCCTTGCAAGGTGCCGGTCACGCCGGCCTGTTCGGAACGGCGGCTTCGGTCCTCGACTTTGCGCAAGGGCTGCTGGACGGGACCGGCGCGTCGCAGCGTTCGATCGCGCTAATGCGCACGCCCTTGTCGGCAACCCGCACCCATGGCTGGGAGCGACCCTACGAAGGCTGGTCCGGCGGCCGTTTATGCAGCCCCGAAACCATCGGGCATACCGGCTTTACCGGTGTCGGGCTGTGGGTCGACTTCGACAAAGGCAGAGCCTGGACCTTGCTCACCAACCGGATCCATCCAACACGTCATTTCAACAGCGGGATCGCAGCGCTTCGCCAAGCGGTCGGCGATCTCGTCAACGGAGCCTGACAACCATGAATCCGAAAAATGGCGAACCCATGTGGGCCGTCGGCCTGATGACTGGCACCGTGCTGGACGGCAATATCGATGTCGCGCTGATCAAGACCGACGGCGAACGGATTGACGACTTCGGCATCTACACGCTTGCCCCCTACCCGCAGTCGATCCGGACCTTGCTGGAAGAGACGCTGCGGCAGGCAAGGAGCTGGAATTTCACAGGGCCGGAACCGGCAATCTTCGACGAGGCAGAGGAAGCGCTGACGCGCGCCCAGTCCGCGGCAGTCAAGGATCTGGTCGAAAGCCACGGGCTGACGATGGCCGATATAGGGGTCGTCGGCTTCCACGGCCAGACCGTGCTGCACCGTACCCCGCAAGTGGGCCGACTGGGCCAAACCCGCCAGCTTGGCGACGGCGAGCTGATGCATGCCATCCTTGGCACCAGGGTCGCCTATGACTTCCGCTCGGCCGACATGCGCGCCGGCGGCCAGGGCGCGCCGCTGTCGGCCGCCTATCACGCCGCGCTGCTGCGCGAAGCCGACGCCACCGGCGACACGGCGGTGCTCAATCTCGGCGGCGTCGCCAACATCACCTGGTGGGATGGCACGGACAATGTTGTTGCCTTCGACACCGGGCCCGCCAACGCACCGCTGAACGATTTCATCAAATCGAAGGGGCTCGGCGAAATGGACCGCGACGGCGCCCTTGCCCGCGCCGGCACGGTCGACGAAGCGCGGCTGGCCAAGCTCCTGCAGCATCCGTATTTGACCAAACCCTACCCGAAATCGCTGGACCGTTTCGATTTCGGCGCCTCAATGGCGGACGGAATGAACGCCGAGGACGGCGCAGCCCTGCTGACGGCCTTCACCGCGGCCGCCGTCGGCAAGGCGCTCGATCTTCTGCCGCGCCGGCCGAAGCGGCTGGTGGTCAGCGGTGGCGGTCGACACAACCCAACGATCATGGCCATGCTTGCCAGCCGCGCTGGCGTCGAAGCGGTTCCGGCCGAGGCGCTTGGCTGGAAGGGCGATGCGGTGGAGGCGGAGTGTTTTGCGTTCCTGGCAGTGCGCGTGCTCAGGGGCTTGCCGATCAGCTTTCCCAGTACGACCGGCGTGCCCCAGCCGATGCGCGGCGGACGCCTTGCCGGGTAACTAAGCCAACAATTTCTTCTGCAGGAAGATACGGCTGCGGCCGACGGGAAAATCGGCAAGCACGCCGAAGGGCAAATAGCCCTGGCGCTCATAGGCCCTGGCGGCCTTGGGATTGAACGTGTCGATCCAGGCGCCGTGACAGTCGCGCGCGATCGCCTCCCTCTCGGCCGCCTGGAGCATCCTGCCGGCCATGCGGTGACCGCGCAGTTTTTCATCGACCCAGAGCCATTGCACATAGAGCCAGCCCCAGGCTGTATATCCCGAGATGCCGGCGACAATAGCGCCGTGCTCATCGCGCACGAACACGGCCAATGCCTTCCTGCAGGAGGCGCCGACATCACTGTCGTTGAACGCCGCAAGCCGCTCTCCGAGAAAAGCCAGCTCGTGCGGCAAGGGGTCGGCGGTTGTCTCAAGCGTTGTATTGTCCATCCACCAAGCATCTATCGAAGGACGGGACCGAGACGCAAGCCTTGCTGTGCTATAGCTTCGGCGAACGCCACGCCGCTGCCGCAGCAGCGATTAGCATGAGCAAGGCTGCAACCACCGCCGATGCCGCAAAACCGAACGTGGAATAGAGCGGTCCGAACGCCGTGGTGCCGACGAACACCGCAAGATAGGTCACCGCGCTGTTCAAACCCATGATCGTGCCGCGGCGCGCAGGGTCGAGCGCCGACAGGCGCATCACCAGCACGTTCAGCCCGAAATGATTGGCAAGGCCCCAGACGGCTATCACCGCTATGGTCAGATGAAAACTACTGCTTGCCGCGGCAATCGCGACATAGACGACCGCGACGAGCAGGTAGGCAAACGGCATGACACGCCGCGCACCCAGGCGATCGATAACGCCGTCAAGGAGCGCCGCCGCGCCAAAGCCGACACCATAGGCGAGCGCGGCCAGCCCGTTCGCGCTGACCGGCCGTCCCAAGCCGTTGTGAAGGTGATCTCCAAGATAGCCGTAGATGCCGTAGAACGCGGTCATGAAGGCGGCGCAGGCGACCAGCAGCGGCACTATGCCCGGAACGGCCAACGCACCCAGCGGCGTCGGTGCCGGACCGCTCTTCCTGACATCGCTGAGCGAGGTCAGCGACAGGCTGGCCAAGGCGAGTGCTGAGAGCACCGCGACCGCAGCGAATACGGCGCGCCAATGCACCAGATCGGCAAGCACGGCCGACAGCGAAACCCCGGCGACCATGCTCAGCGTCCAGCCGGTCAGCACGACGCCTATGGTGCCGCTTTCGCGGCCGGGCGGCGCAATCGCGGCGGAGCTGGCATAGATTGCCGGCATGGCGACACCTGCAGCGATGCCGGCGAGAAGCTGGGCCGCGACCAGCGCCGTCACGGTCGGCGCAGCGGCGCTGGCGACGAGCGCTATCGCCAGCAGCAGCAACGCCCCTTGCAGCATGCGGCGGGCGCCAAGCCGATCGATATAGCGCGCCAGGAACAAGGCGCTTGCCGACGTCCCGAGCCCGAACGCGGCCGACGCGATCATAACCGCCGGCACGCTTGTGCCGAAGGACGCGGCCACCGCCGGCGCGATCGGACCGAGCACCAGCGAGTTCGAGCCGATCACGGCAATGCACCCCGTCAGCAGGTAAGCGAGTGCCGGGATTGGCGGCTTGGGCGCCGCTGCGAATGTGGCGACTTGATCAGTGTTCGACATATGGCAATAATGGCCGTATTAAATTCTGCATCAATC
Organism: Mesorhizobium sp. M0954; assembly: GCF_040319155.1. Classification (NCBI taxonomy): domain Bacteria; kingdom Pseudomonadati; phylum Pseudomonadota; class Alphaproteobacteria; order Hyphomicrobiales; family Phyllobacteriaceae; genus Mesorhizobium; species Mesorhizobium sp. M0954. The sequence goes on from NZ_JAMYNR010000011.1 coordinate 93,360, forward strand.
GGGAATTTTAATATGGATGAAGAAACAGATGGCATTCCGCAGAACAGGCCCGCCGCCCGCGATATCGATGCAACCGACCGAAAAATATTAGGCGTTCTGGTCGACGACGCCACGATCAGCTATGCCGAGCTCGGCGACCGCGTCGGCCTTTCACCGCCGGCAGCCCATGAACGCGTCAAGCGCCTCCGGCGCAGCGGCGCCATCCGCAACACCGCGGTCATCATCGATCCCAAGGCGGTGCACAAGCCGCTGCTTGCCTTCGTCCATATCGACACAAAGGGGTGGGGAAAGACGCCGGAGCTGATGGCAATCTCCGAACACCCCGAAGTCGAGGAGATCCATTCGGTGGCCGGCGACACATGCATGCTGATCAAGGTCCGCACCGAGGACACGCGGGCGCTCGAGGGCCTGCTGTCGCGCCTCTACGAAACACCCGGCGTCACCTCGACCCGAAGCTATGTGGTCCTGTCGACCTATCTCGAGCGGCCGGTGCAGCCGGGGATAACGACGGAATGGCCGACCCCCCGGCACATGGCCAAGCCGCTTTATTAGCTCAAACGGTCCTCACGCGTATCCAAAGTCGAACCGGAAACGTCTCAGGCAAGCATCCTGTGGTCATCCGTCGGGCCGGTTCGTTTGCGCCGGTTCTTGGATCCGACTGGATGCCTGTTGCGCAACCGGAGACACGCGATGAGAAAATTGATCGTGGGCAGCTTCATTTCGCTGGACGGCGGGCCAGGGCGCGGATCGCGCCATCGAGCGGCTGGTGATCCATCTGCCGCCCAAGGAGCGCGCCTGCGTCCTGCTCAAGGATGTCTTCGACTATTCGCTGGAAGAGATTGCCGATCTCGTCGGCTCGACCGTGGGTGGTGTCAAAGCTGCGTTGAACCGAGGCCGCTCTGGGCTGGTGCGGTGGTCGTTTCCAGGCCGGCCTGACCAGCAACAGGACATGCAAGTGTCCGGCATCAACCTCAATGGAATGGGATCGATGCCGGACAAGACATGGGCGGCTTACTGAAGCTTCGCCTGCAGGGCGTTGACGTCATCCGTCGTCATTTCGCCGTCGGTCGTCACCTTGCCGTCGACGATCTTCCAGAGGCGGAACGGGCCGGTGATGTCGCCGTATTTGTCGAAGGCGACCGGGCCGATGACGCCTTCGTAGCGGATCGGCTTGCCATCCTTGATCAGGCCGAGCGCCTTGGCGAACTCGTCCTTGCCGGCATAGATCGGCGTGCCGGCCGGGTCGACCGCCTTGTACATCGCCTCCTTGATCTTGGCCGGATCCTCGGAGCCCGCAATGGCGATGGCCAGGCCGACGATGGCGCCGGCATCATACGACCGGTCGGCCGCCGGGTTCGACGGTTCGATGCCCGAAAATTCCTTATAGTTCTTGGTGAAATACTCGGTCGATGCGGTCGGGCTGGTGCCGGAGGAAGTGCCGTACGCATCCTTCAGATAATCCGCGCCAACGGATTCGATGAAGTCCGGGCTGTTCATGCCGTCATTGAGCAGGAATTTCTGGACACCGCCCTGCGAAATCCAAGTGCGGGCGATGGTTGCGCCGTCGACAGGCGTGCTGACGAGATAAAGCCCGTCGGGCTCGCCGGCCATCGCCGCCGTCACTTCCGAGGCATAGCTCGACTGCTTTTCATTGTAGGGCGTGTCGGAGACGATGGTGCCGCCGAGTGCCTTATAGGCGCGCGAAAATTCCGCCACCATGTTGACGCCGAAGTCGTTGTTGACGTGGATGACCGCCAGCTTCTTGAAGCCTTTGTCGATGGCATATTTGGCGGCGGCGACGCCCTGCAGCGCATCAGATGTGATGGTGCGGAAGAAGATGCCGTTGGTCTTGCCGTCGCGCCCGAGCGCCGTCAGCGTCGGCGACGAGGAAGCAGGCGACACCTGGACTATCTTGGCCGGAGCGGTGACCGAGGTCAGGATCGGGATCGACACCGAGGAGATGATGCCGCCGATGATCACTGGCACCTTCTTGACCTGCACGAGCTGCGTCGCGGCGTCGACCGCAATGTTGCCCTGGCTCTGGCTGTCGCGCGTGTCGGTTGCGAGATCGCAGCCGCGGACGCCACCCGCATCGTTGATGTCGCGGAAGGCCATCTCGACCGATTTGGCGCCGGCCTGGCCGTACTCGCCGGCCGGGCCTGTCAGTTCCATGACGAGGCCGACGGTGATCTTGCAATCGGCGGCTTGCGCTGCGCCGGCCGCTGTCAGCAGTGCGAGCGCGGTGGTGATCTGAAGTATGGTCTTTTTCATTGTTGTTCCCCTTTCGTTACACGACTCTCATTGATGTCTTGAGCCTGTTCAGCCTTCCGGCATCTGCAGCCAGGTTTCATGCAGATGTCGCCATTCGACGCCGTTGGGCGCCGATGAACTGGTGGTGAAAACGGCACTTGAGCGGCGGCGGCTATGTTTGCCGGCGCGCTGCTGCGCTTCGATGTAGCTGACGACGATCGTGTCGCTTTGTTGCCAGCCGGCCCGGATTTCCTCGATCGAGATGGTGAAATCGCCGTCACAAGTGGCGCGGCTTGCCCTGACATGGTCGAGCACCGCGTCACGATCGAGGACCTGGCCGTCCGGCACAACCATGCGGAAGCCTTCGCCCATGACGCGTTCGAAGCGCCTGAAATCTGAATTGTCCGCACTCGCCGCATTGAACCAGTCGACGAAGAAGCGGTGGAGATCGACCACCTCGGCGCTGGCGCGGGAAAGCAAGGAGGGCTTTTCGTCCATGGCCGCGTTCATTTCCTGCCTGCATTCAAATTGTAATGCATGATCGAGCCGTGGCGGCCGTGACGGTCGCGTTCCAAAGTGTAGACGTCTCCCAGCGGCCCACGGCTTTGCGCGATCACGGCAGCGATCCTCGCCCGGTCGTCGGCATCGAGCGCGACGTCCATGATTCTGGCATTGGCAAGGGCGTGCGCCTGGTTGCGAGCGCCGACGATGATGGCCGCCACTTGCGGCTGCTCCAGCACCCAGGCGCTGGCGATGGTGGCGATATCGACGCCGTGGCGGTCGGCGACGGCCTTCAGTGTGCGAAGCAACTCCTGGAAAAGCTCCCAGCCACCAAAGTCGTCAATGATCAGCTTGTATTTGACCAGCGATCGGTTTTCGAGCGGCGTCTGCGGCTCGGCAGCGCCAAGCCATTTTTCGCTGAGGAAGCCGCCAGCCACCGAACCGTAGCAGAGGAAACTGACGCCGTGCCGGCTGGCGAGCGCTGCAAGGCTGTTGGCTGGCCGCTGGTCGAGCACCGAGTATTGCAATTGCTGGCTGACCAGCGGCACACCGGCGGCCAGGATCTCGGCCAACCGCGGCGTGTCGAAGTTCGTGGTGCCGATGTTGCGCACCTTGCCTTCCCTGCGGATTTCGTTGAGCCAGCCCATCGCTTCGACATAGCCGGGCAGCGCATAGTCCCACCAGTGGAACTGCACGAGATCGAGCCGCTCGGTCTTCAGCCGCCGCAGCGATTGCTCGACGATGCTGCTGATGTAGTCGCGGCTGATCGTGGAAAGCCGTTCGAGGTCAGGCACCAGCTTGGTGTGCACCTTCATCTTGGCGGCAGCATCAAGGCCACGCTCATTGGCAAGGCGCAGGCGTGCCGCGCCGATCAGCTCCTCGACACCGGTATAGATATCGGCGCAATCATAGGTCCTGATGCCGGCGTCGAAGGTGGCGATCAGGTCGGTTACCGCCTGTTGGCGGTCGATCGCGCCGTGCCCGCCGGCAAGCTGCCAGCCGCCGCGAATAACGCGCGAGATCGTATAGCCGGGGCTGAGCTCGAAAGCCTTGGCGGTCATCTCCGGTCATTCTCCTTCGGCAGCGGCACCGCCGTCGTTTCGGCATGGCTGAACCGCCGCTTGCCGGTCCTGACGATCCTCAGCCGGCTGGCACAATTGGGATCCGGACAAGCGATCTCGGCGTCCGACGTCATCCAGTCGTTCCTGTGGGTCGGGCGCTGCTTTGCGGCCAGAAGCGGCAACACTGCCGCAATGGAATAGATCGAGAAACCTTGCCCCGCCGGCATCGACAGCATCTCGCCCTTCAACTCGAAATAGTCGCCGGGCTTGGCGCCGCAATAGATCGGCTTGCCCTCGGGGATAACCGCCTCGACGCGAAGGTCGAAGAGCTCAAAACTGTCGTCGGTCTCAGCCATTCAGATCTCCACCCGGGTGAAGGTGATGTCGCAGGCACCGTTGCGGCGGATCACGCCACAAGCAGCTGCGAATTTGTCGCGATCCTCAGGCACCACCTGCGCGACGACGCTTCCGGCAAGCCAGCCGATCGGGAACAGCAGGCGTGCACCCGCTCCGTAGAACAGGCCGACGTCAAAGATGGCATTCGGGTTGCCGCCCCACATGCGCGGCGGCACGTAGGACAACACGATGTCGCCCGGCTGCGGCGTCAGCGTTGCGTTCTCCGCCGGCAAGGGCCTGGCATAGGTTTGGCCCTCAAGTTCGGCTGATGGAACCGGGCAGGAGATTTCCGGCCCCGTCCACATAGCATGGATGCCGGAAACGACGCGCGGCTGCTCGAGATACGCCAGCAGGAAGGCGGCGTTGTCGGGCGCCTTTTCAGGCAACAGAAGCGCGGTCACGGAAAGCTTCGAGCGTGGCTCGGTGATGCTGATGCCAGGCGCCGTCATGCCCTCAATCCTTCCTTGCTTGTGGATTGGAGCTTGTCGCGCAGAAAGGCGAAGGGCCGGCTGATATCGGCCACCAGCGCCTCGCGCGCCGCTTGCGCATCCTGCCTCGCAAGCGCTGCGACGATGCTGCGGTGGTAGTGGGCCGTATCGACCTCGCCGGCGTCGGAGAAGGCGTAGATGGCAACGCGGATGCAAGGCCCGGATTGCAACCACAGGCTCTCGATCATCGGGATCAGCACGGCGGAACCGCAGCAACGGTAGATCTCGAAGTGGAAGCTCTGGTTGAGCGTGGCCTCGCGGTCGATATCCTTCTTGTGCTTCAGCGCCCGCATCTCGTCCCATTCGCCGAGCATGGCCTCGACCGAAGCAATCTGGCGCGCGTTCATGCGCGTGGCGGCCAGGGCGATCGCTTCGCCCTCGATCAGGGAGCGGGCCCGCAAGAGGTCGTCGATGCGCTCCAGCGTGATCGGCGGCACGCGCACCGAACGGTTGGGAAGCGCCTCCAGCGCCTTCTCGGTGATCAGCCGTCCGAGCGCCTCGCGCACCGGCATGGTGCTTGTGACCAGCGCGTCGGCGAGGCCGCGGATGGTTAGCACCTGGCTCGGCTCGAAAAGGCCGCCGATCAAGGCGCGGCGCAGCTCCGAATAGACGCGATCCTGCACGGTCTCGCGGCCGACCGGCGTAAGCTGGGCTGCGATCACCTCATTGTTCTTTTCGATGGCGGCCTTCTGCATGGGCAATCCCGGTCTTGGCCGTTTTCGGCTTGCGGAAGAAATTAAAGCCGAATAGCGTGATCAAAGCAAGTGTGATCACAAATCAAATCATTGGCGGCGAAGATCGCTTTCGGCCTGAGGGATTCATGGGCGACACGACGGAACGGCAGGAGGAGATCCGCACGCCGGTTCTGACGGCCAGGAACGTCGTCAAGCGCTTCGGCGGCCTCGTCGCGGTCAACAATGTCTCGTTTGACGTCCGGCCGGGTGAAATACTCGGCCTCATCGGCCCGAACGGCGCCGGCAAGACCACGATGTTCGACCTGCTCGCCGGCAGCATTCTGCCGACCAGCGGCGAAATCCTCCTCAATGGCGTATCGGTGTCGGGGGAAGCAGCCCATCGGCGCATCGGCCGCGGCCTTGGCCGCACGTTCCAGATCCCCCGGCCCTTGCCTAACCTGACGCTGATCGAAAACGTCATGCTGGCCGCGCAAGGACAGACTGGAGAAAAACTGCTCGCCAATTTCCTGACGCCCCGGCGGGTCGCTGCCGAAGAAAGGGCTGCCGAGACAAGAGCCGTCGAACTGCTCGAGCTCGTCACGATCGCTCACCTCGCGCACGAACCTGCGCGCGTGCTTTCAGGCGGCCAGCGCAAGCTGCTCGAGTTGGCCCGCGTGATGATGGCCGACCCGGCGATCATCCTGCTCGACGAGCCGGCGGCCGGGGTCAACGCAACCCTGCTCGAGATCATTATCGATCGCATCCGCGACATCAATGCGCGCGGCATCACCTTCCTGCTGATCGAGCACAATATCGACATGGTGACGCGGCTTTGCCACCGCGTCCTGGTCATGGCAAGCGGCCAGCTTCTGTGCGAAGGCACCCCGGAGGAGGTGGCGCGCGACCCGCGCGTCATCGAGGCCTACCTCGGAGGCACGGCATGAGCCAAAAGGTACTCGATGTCCGCGATCTCGAAGCCGGCTACGAGCCTGGCGTTCCGATCGTGCGCGGCGCTTCGATCACCGTCGACCAGGGCGAGATCGTCGTCGTTCTCGGTCCCAACGGCGCCGGCAAGTCGAGCCTTATCAAGGCCATCGCCGGCCTTGTCCCGATCACCGGCGGCACGGTGCTGCTGGACGGCAAGGATATCACGGCGTCGCCCGCTCACATCATGGTCCGCCGTGGCCTTGCTTTCGTGCCACAGACAGAGAACATCTTCCCGCTGATGTCGGTCGAGGACAATCTCAGGGTCGCCTGCGGCATCCTGAGGCCGCGCGAGGTCCCAGCCCGCATCGAGGAGATGTATGCGGCCTTTCCCGATCTCGCCCGTCAGCGCAGAACGGCCGCGGGCAATCTGTCGGGTGGACAGCGGCAGATGCTGGGCGTCGCCCGGGCGTTGATTGTCCATCCCAAGGTGCTGGTGCTCGACGAGCCGTCGGCCGGCCTGTCGCCGAAATTCGTGGCGATGGTGTTCGAGATGCTGGCCGGCATCCGAAAGTCCGGCGTCACCATCCTGCTGGTCGAACAGAACGCCAAGGCAGCGCTTGCCATTGGAGACCGCGCCTATGTGCTGGTCGAGGGCAAGGAGCGGCACCAGGGCGTCGCCTCCGAGCTCTGGAACGACCCGGTCGTCGCTGAACTCTATCTTGGCCAGCGCCGCCTCGACCTTGGACAAGGAAGCGCGGCATGAACCTGCAATTCGTCGTCGACGGACTGCTGGCAGGGTCGATGATCGGCCTCGGCGCCATCGGCGTGACACTCACCTATTCGATCCTGCGCTTCTCGAACTTCGCCCATGGCGACTTCATGGCCTGGGGCGCCTATGCGACGCTCGCCGTGGTTGGCGCCATTGGCGCGATTTTCGGCAAGATCGCGCCGATCGCGCCCCTCTCCTTCGGTTGGCCGTTGATCGTCGCGCTCATCATCGGCATGGCGGCCACCGGCCTGCTGGCGCTGGTGCTCGACATAGTGCTGTTCGCGCGGCTGCGGGCCAAGGGCCAGGCGATCATCGTGGTGATGGCCAGCTTCGGCGCCTCGATGGCGCTGAGAAGCCTGCTCGAATTCATCTTCACCTCGCGTCCGACCTATTTCAGCCGGGCGATCCAGATCGCCATGCCGATAGGTTTCGGCATCCGCATCACCCCGGACCAGATCGCGCTGCTGCTGCTGACCGCCGTGCTGGTGCTCGGCGTGCATCTCCTGATGACGCGGACCCAGACCGGCCGCTCAATGCAGGCATTGAGCCAGAACGCGGCACTTGCCCGCATCGTCGGCATCGACGTCGCCAGGGTGGTGCGCGTCACCTGGATCATCGGCGGCGCGCTGGCCTGCGTCGCCGGCGTCATGATCGGCATTCTCATCCAGGTCCGCCCGTTCATGGGTTTCGAGATGCTGCTGCCGATGTTCGCGGCCGCCATCCTCGGCGGCATCGGCAGCGTGCCTGGCGCCGTTCTCGGCGGCCTGATCATCGGCATGGCCGAAGCGGCTGCCGTGCATTTGATCGGCGCCGAATGGCGGGCAGCCGTCTCGTTCATCATCCTGATGGCGGTGCTGTTCGTGCGGCCCATCGGCCTTTTCGGAGCGAGGGAACGCTGATGGATCTGCTCAGCTACGGCGCCTTCTTCCTGACCACCGCGCTGATCTTTTCGCTCATCACGCTCGGGCTCAATCTGCAATGGGGGCTGACCGGGCTTTTCAATGTCGGGGTCGCTGGTTTCGTTGCCATCGGCGCCTACACCTCGGCGCTGCTGACCACGCCCGACGATGCCGCGCGCCTGGGCGGCTTCGACCTGCCGATCCTTATCGGCTGGCTTGGCGCCATGCTGTTGGGCGGCGTCACCGCCGCCATCACCGGCATTGCCACGCTACGCCTGAGATCGGACTATCTGGCGATCACTACTTTCGGCGTCGCCGTCGTCGTGCAACTGGTAGCGCTCAATGCCCAGAAGCTGACCGGCGGGCCGTTCGGCATCGGCTTTATTCCGCGTCCGTTCGGCGGTCTTGCCGAAACGCCGTTGCTGTTCAACCTTTCGAACCTTGCAATCGTCTCGGTGGTGACGCTGATCGTCTATCTCGCGCTGGAGCATCTGTCGCGCAGCCCGTGGGGGCGCGTGTTGAAGGCGCTTCGCGAGGATGAGCGGGCCGCGATATCCCTAGGCAAAAGCGCACGGTTCTACCGCGTCCAGGCCTTTGCCGTCGGTGGCGCCATCATGGCGCTTGCCGGTGCGCTGCAGGCGCATTTCACCGGCTTCATCGCCCCGGACAATTATTTGCCGGCACTGACTTTCCAGGTCTGGGTGATGCTGATCGTCGGTGGCTCGGGCAGCAACATCGGCGCCGTCATCGGCAGCATCCTGGTCTGGGCGATATGGGCAGGATCGGGAGCCTTGACCAGTATGTTGTTCTCGCCGGAACAGCAGGCCCGCGCCGCTTCGCTGCAGATCGTCGCCATCGGCGTGATGCTGTGCGTCATCCTTCTGGTCAGGCCGAACGGCCTGTTTGGCGACAGGCCGCGGCGTCCAAGGTTCGGCAAGCGTGCACGCGTGGCCCCGAGCGAGAGCGGCTCATGAACGGCGTGACCGGGCCGCACGGCGTTTCCCTTTGGCATGCCGTCAGCCGCAGTCGCCGCGACCGGCCCACCCTCGAAGGCGCACTCGATGTCGATCTGGCAATTGTCGGCGGCGGGTTTTCAGGCCTTTCCACCGCGCTGCACAGTGCCGAGAAAGGCATCTCGGTTGCCGTCATCGAGGCGGAAATCATCGCCTGGGGGGCAACCGGCAGGAATGCCGGCTTCGTCGTCCCGAATTTCGCGAAAAGAGACCCCGACAATATCATTGCCCAACTCGGGCCCGAACGCGGCGAACGCCTTGTCGATTTCGCCGCCGGCAGCGCCGACCTCGTCTTCGACCTGATCAGGCGGCATGCCATCGAATGCGATGCCGTCCAGAGCGGCTGGATACAACCAGCCCATTCACCGGCTGCTTTGCAAAAGACCAGATCGCGCGCCGAACAATGGGCACCGCGCAGAAGGCCGGCTATTGCGCTGGATAGACAGGCGGTCGAAGAGCTGACCGGCGTTCGCGGTTATCTCGGCGGCTGGATCGACAGATCGGGTGGCGTCCTCAATCCGGTCGAATATGCGCGCGGATTGGCCGACGCGGCGGAAAAGGCCGGAGCGCGCATCTTCGAGCATACGCGTGTCGCGTCGATCGATCACATAGGCGATGGTTGGGCTTTGAAGACGGCCTCCGGTTCGGTACGCGCAGGAAAGGTGCTGGTCGCCACCAACGCCTATGGCGGAGCGCTGGATCGGGCGTTGCAGCGAACCTATTTCCCGCTGAAAATCTTCCAGATCGCGACAGCGCCGCTGCCGCGCGAAATACGCACTCGCCTGCTTCCTGGCGGGCAAGGCGTCGGCGACACAAGACGCAATCTCTTCACCTTCCGCTTCGACGGCGAAAACAGGCTGATCACCGGCGGCATGCATGTTTTTGGCCCCGGTGCCGACACGCGGGTGCCGCGGGCGATCTGGCGGCGGCTTGCCAGATATCTCGATCTCCCGGACATCCCGCCGCTTGAATACAGCTGGTCGGGGATGGCTGCCGTCGAGCCCGACTTCCTGCCGCACCTCGTCGATCTCGGCCCCGGGCTGATCGCCGGCTTCGCGTGCAACGGACGCGGCATCGCCATGACCACTGCGATGGGCAAGGTGCTTGCGGATTGGGCTGATGGCACAAAGCCTCAGGATTTGCCGCTGCCGTTTGCGCCGCCGTCGCCGATCCCGTTCCATAGCCTGATGCGGCATGCACCAAACATGGTGCTCCCCTGGAGCATGCTGCGCGACCGGCTGGATGGCTGATCGACGTGCGTCTCTGGCCGCCGTCCTGATACCCGAACTGCTAGACTCGCCCACACCATGTTGTTAACGACAGCGGATGAAGCAGAACTATCTTTATCTCATCATCGGCGCTTTGGCCGTCGCCGTTATTGCGTTGGGGATTTACGTTTATCGCGAGGAGACTAGGCCGAAAGGCGTGGAACTTCGCATCGACGATTCCGGCATTTCAGTTCAGGAAAAATAGACCGCGTAGTCCTGTTGCCCGACTTTGCACTGGAAGTCGGCTTGTACCGCCTCACCCCAACTCCAACGTCGTTATCGCAAAAACTCCGGACTGCACGAGCTGCGGCGCCTTTCCCTTGTACATCCGAGCCGTCTCGAAGCCCGGTTGAAGGCCTGCGGACGACAGCAAGTCTGCAAATTGCCGGCTGGTTTCGGGAACGTCGAGATGGACGTTTCCGGGACCGGACATGTGCGCGAGCGCGGCGAAGAGATGGCTTGCCGCGTCCAGGCTGTCGGCAAAGAGCGGGCCGATCTTGCAGCCGTCCCGGCATTGGCGCGCGACGCCGTATCCCGCAATGGCGCCGTGCTCGAGGATCGCAAGCGCCATATGCGGCGGGCGCAGCCAGTGTTCCAGGAAGGATCGCCTCGGACCGGGAAAGAAGCGGCGGTCATAGTCCAGTATGTCCGGCACGAGTTCCGGCCCTATGGCGCGAATGTCGTTGCCGACGGCTGCCGGCACATTCGGTGCCCCCATGAACCGGATCGTCCGGTAGGCCGGTGCAAAACCCATGCTGCGGTAGTTGGCCTGCTGTTCGACGACACCGTCGAGGCCGATCGTGCGCTTGCCGAGCCGCGCCGTGCCGGCATCCCAAACGACCTTGCCATGGCCTTGGCCACGCTTGTCCGGCCGGCAGATGTAGAGGCCGATGAAGCCGAAACCGTCGCCATAGGCAACGGCCGAAATGCCGGCCGCCATCTCGCCATCGATAAAGGCGCCGATGAAGCCCTGCGGGTCGGCTGCCTGAAACAGCGCGGCATCGTTAAGGCCGGGATTCCAGCCTTCCGTCGCCGCCCAATCGACAAGGGTTTGCACTTCTTCACGTGCGAGCGTTCGGATCGTTCGGGGCATTGCGATCACTCGGCGGCGCCAGGCGCGAAGGATTTTAAGGCGCCATGATAGGGCTTTGCCAGAGGGCTTGCATAGGCGCCGCGCTTGGATGTCGTCAGGCCAAGGGCGATCAATGCCTCGGCCTGTTTCACGGCAGCGCCCACGCCGTCGATGACCGGAAGCCCGAATTCCCGCTGCAGCGCCGCCGCCAGATCGGCCATGCCGGCACAGCCGAGCACGATCGCCTCGGCGCGATCCTCGTCGATGGCGCGCGCAATCTCGCTGCGCAGCCTGAGCAGTGCGTCGGACGCCGGATCTTCGAGGGCAAGAACCGGGATGTCGGCGGCGCGTACGCGTGCCCGCCCCGCCATGCCATAGCGCTGCACCAGGCCTTCGACCGGCACGCGCGAACGTCCGGTGGTGGTGACGACGGTGAAGCGCTGGGCGATGAACGAGGCCGTGCTGAGCGATGCCTCGCAAATGCCGATGACCGGAATGTTGGCCATGGCGCGCGCGGCATCGAGGCCGGTGTCGTCGAAACAGGCAATGATCGCGGCTTGCGCGCCCGAGCGTTCGCCGGCGGCGATCTCGACCAGCAGGCCGGGCACGGCAAGTGCTTCATCGTAATAGCCTTCGATCGATACAGGTCCCATCGACGAGGTGACGGCAATGATCTTCGTCGATTGAGCAGCGACCGATCGGGCCGCCGCTGCGATAGTGCCGGTCATGCTGGCCGTGGTGTTTGGATTGACGACGAGGATCTGCACTGTCAGGCACGCTCGCGGCGGCGGCCGACATAGACGATTGCGCCGAGCGTCAGCAGGATCACCAGGAAGGAAAACACGGTCGTCACGGTGCCCAGCGCATAGAGCACCGGCGTCGTGACATTCGTCGTCATGCCGTAGATTTCGAGCGGCAACGTGTTGAACGTGCCCGAGGTCATCAGCGTGCGGGCGAACTCGTCATATGACAGAGTGAAGCCGAACAGGCCGACGCCGATCAGGCTGGGCGCAATCATCGGCAGCACGACATGGGCAAAGGTCTGCCACGACGATGCTCCGAGATCGCGCGCGGCTTCCTCATAGGCTGGCGAGAACCGGTTGAAGACAGCAAACATAATCAGCACGCCGAAAGGCAAGGTCCAGGTCAGATGGGCGCCGAAAGCGGAGGTGTACCAGGCGGGGCGGAAGCCGATCTGCTGGAAGACGACGCCGATGCCGAGACTGATGATGATCGACGGCACGACCAGGCTGGCGACGGCCAGATAGAACAGTGCGGTTGCGCCGCGAAATTTCTGCCGGAAGGCCAGGCCGGCGAGCAGCGACACGGCGACAGTGACGACCATCACCATCAGGCCAAGGACGAGCGAGCGTTTGAAGCTGCCGCCGAAGTCGCCGACCGCCTGGCGCTCGAACAAATTGGCGAACCAGTGCAGCGACACGCCGTTCAGCGGAAATGTCAGACCGCCGTTCTCGCCCTGGAAAGAGAGGATCAGGATCGCCGAAAGCGGGCCGTAGAGGAACAACACGAAAAGACCGAAGAACGCCGCCAACACATAGAATTCGAGGGTGCGCTTGTCCTGGCTCATCGCCTCACAGCTCCTTGCGGATGTCGACGATGCGCAGGATGCCCGCGACCATCAGCAGCACCAGCACCAAGAGCACGACGGCGTTGGCGGCGGCTGCCGGATATTGCAGCAGCGACATCTGGTTCTTCATCATCAGCGCGACGGAGGCGCTCTGCCCGCCGGACATCACCTGCACCGTCGAGAAGTCGGCCATCACCAGGGTGACGACGAAAATGGTGCCGATCGCCATGCCGGGCTTGGCGAGCGGAATGACGACGTTCCACAGAACCTGCCAGCCGGAAGCACCGGCGTCGCGCGCGGCTTCTATCAACGACTTGTCGATGCGCATCAGCGTGTTGAAGATCGGCGTCACCATGAACAGCGTATAGAGATGCACCATGGCCAGCACCACGGCGAATTCGGAATAGAGCAGCCATTCGATCGGCTTCGGGATCAGCCCCATTTGCACCAGCGTCGAGTTGACCAGGCCATTGCGGCCAAGCACCGGAATCCACGAGATCATGCGGATGATGTTAGAGGTCAGGAACGGCACCGTGCAGACAAGGAACAGCACCATCTGCATGGCCGTGGTCCTGATATGGAAGGCAAGGAAATAGGCGACCCAGAAACCGATGAACAGCGTCAGCGCCCAGACGATGGCGGCGTATTTCAGCGTATTCAGGTAGGTTTTCCAGGTGACCCAGGAGCCGAGCGTGTCGGAATAATTGGTGGTCAGGAAATCCGGATACATCGCCGCGAAATCGTAATCCCAGAATGAGACCACGGCGATCATCAGAATTGGCAGCAGGAGGAACGCGCCGAGGATCAGCGCCAGCGGTGCCGCCTGGAGATAGGGGGCGACTCCGGCAAAGGAGCGCCTACGTCTGGCAGGCTTTGCAGACGTAACGTGCGTGGATTGTTCGAGCGCTACTGCCATCTATATCTCGGTCGAAGTCGGCGATGCGACTGAGGGGTGTTCCCTTCTCCCCCTGTGGGAGAAGGTGGCCGAGCGAAGCTCGGTCGGATGAGGGGTGTTCCAGCTTGGCACCAACAGTGCTCCGTCCAGCACCCCTCAACCGTCTTGGCGCTGCGCGCCAATCCACCTTCTCCCACAAGGGGAGAAGGCAGAGGGCATCAAGCAGCGATGAACTCGTTCCAGCGCTTCACCATGTAGCGGTCCTCGTCCATGACCGAGTTCCAGCAGGCGACCTTGCCCATGCGCTCTTCGAACGAGCCGCCGTCACGCACGGCGCCAGCCTTTTCCATGACCTTGCCGTCCGGCGACAGGATATCGCCCTTTGCCGGCTTGCCTTCGATCCAGTAGCCCCACTCGTCCTCGGACATGAACTTCTTGGCCGACACCATGTTGGCCGAGTAATAGCCCTGGCGGTTGAGATAGCCGCCAACCCAGCCGGACGTGTACCAGTTGATGTATTCATAGGCGGCATCGAGTTCGGCGCCGGAGAGATGGGCTGCCAGGCCAAGCCCGCCACCCCAGGACCGGTAGCCTTCCTTGAGCGGCTGGAACCGGCACGCGATGCCCTTGGAGCGGACCGCGGCCACGGCCGGCGACCACATCGACTGGATTACGACTTCGCCTGAAGCCATCAGGTTGACGCTCTCGTCGAAGGATTTCCAGAAGGCGCGGAACTGGCCGGCTTGCTTGGCCTTGATCAGGAAGTCGATCGTCTTGTCGATCTCCTCCTTGGTCATGTTGCCCTTGTCGGCGTATTTGATGTTGCCCGTTGCCTCCATGATCATCGCCGCATCCATGATGCCGATCGACGGGATGTTGAGGATGGCGGTCTTGCCCTTGAAGGCCGGATCCATGATGTCGGCCCAGGTGGTGATATCGCGGCCGACGAGGTCGGGGCGGATGCCGAGCGTATCGGCATTGTAGATCGTCGGCACCATGGTGAACCAGTTGGTCGGCGCCTTGGCGAAGACCTTGCTGTCCTGCGCCTCGACGTAACCGACGGTATGCGGCGCGGTGCCCTGGGCAATGACGCTGTCCGGCGTCAGCTTGCCGGTTTTGAACAGCGGCACCAGCTCGTCGTAATATTTCAGCTTGCTGACATCCATCGGCTGCAGGACGCCTGTCGGGAACACCTTCTTGCAGATCCAGTATTCGATGTCGGCGATGTCGTAGCTGTCGGGCTGCGTCACGGCGCGCTGCGCGGCGGCGTCGGAATCGGTTGCTGTCATCTCCAGCGTGATGCCGAGGTCGGCCTTGCACTTGTCGGCGATGGCATTGAGGTTGGATACGCCGGTGCCGAACTGGCGCAGCGTAATGTTCGATTGCGCCCAGATGGTCGGAAAGCCAGATATGGCGCCGGAACCGGCGGCGAAACCGACGGCGGCGGCACCTGTCTTGAGCAGCGAACGTCGCGATATTCCAGTCTTCTTGTCGGTGGTGTTGGTCATGTTCAGTTCCCCTGTTTTGGTTGGTTATGCTGGATTTCAGGAATCGAGACGGCCAAGGACGATCGCGTCCTCGGCGTCCCAGGCGATCGGCACTGCGTCGCCGACGGCAACCGGCCTGGCGAAGAAGCTGGTGTCGTCGACGATCACCGTGAAATCTTCGATGCCGGCGCCATTGACCAAGAGCTTCACGGTCGAACCGCGGTACTCGATGTTTGAAACGATGCCAGTGAAGCCGAGCCCGGCTGCCGGCGGCTCGCCGATGCGCACGTGGTCGGTGCGAATGGCGATGTCGATGGGTTCCCCGGTCTCCCTGCCCTGCCCGCTGGCGGCGAGCGTGACGCCGACGGGCACATCGAAAACGACCATGCCGTCGCGACTGCCGGCGACGCGCCCGGAGATGACATTGTGGTCGCCCATGAAACGAGCGACGAAGGCCGTGGCCGGCCGCTCGAACACCGTGCGAGGGTGCGCCGCCTGCTCGATACGGCCGTCGTTCATCACCACGATCAGGTCGGCCAGCGCCATCGCCTCTTCCTGGCTGTGGGTGACGTGGACGAAAGTGATGCCGAGCGACGTCTGCAGCTTCTTCAGTTCGGCTCGCATGCGGATCTTCAGGAAAGGATCGAGCGCCGAAAGCGGTTCGTCGAGCAACAGCGCCTCGGGATCGGTGATTAAGGCGCGCGCAAGGGCAACGCGCTGCTGCTGCCCGCCGGAAAGCTGCGCCGGGCGGCGGCTGGCATAGGCCTCCATCTGCATCAGCTTCAGCATGTCGAGCGCCTTGGCGCGGCGCTCCTCCTTGCCGACGCCTTTCATCTTCAGGCTGAAGGCGACGTTGTCGATCAGGTCGAGATGCGGAAACAGTGCGTAGGACTGGAACATCATGGCAGTGCCGCGCCTGGCCGGCGGCAGGTCGGTGACCACTGTGTTGCCGAGACGCACGTCGCCACTCGATATGCTCTCGTGCCCGGCGATCATGCGCAGCGTCGAGGTCTTGCCACAGCCGGACGGACCGAGCAGGCAGCAATAGGTTCCCGCAGGGATTTTCAGGCTGATGCCTTCGACGGCAGTCGTCGCGCCATAGACTTTCGAAACGGACACAATGTCGATTTCGGCGGCTTTGGACATCCAGCTTCCCCTTTGGTCGGATTAGCCAAAGCATCATGCGTGCCAGTTGCGCGCCGCCGCACCAACTGACTGAATCCTCGAAGAAATCAGGGCTGCCTCTATGTAGCTGCCGACACGTCGCCCTTGTGCGATGCACAAATTATAGGCGATTGCCGCCGATCTTCGTCAAGATCGTATGCAATCTTTTTCATCTCTGTATTCACTTTGTCTCTCGTCCAAGCGATGCGATTCAGGGTAGAAGAACGCAGGACCACTGCCATGAACATTGCCGACCAGACCTTCCCTGCTATCGAGGCCGCCAACGAGGATCGCGCGCAGGCGATCCGCGACCAGTTGCGCGACGCGATCGTCGATCGCCGGCTGGCGCCGGGAACAAAGCTTTCCGAAGGCGAAGTCGGCACGCTGTTCGATGTCAGCCGCACCGTGGCGCGTGCCGCACTGCAGATGCTTTCCTTCGAGGGATTGGTGCGCACCGAGCGCAATCGCGGCGCCTTCGTCGCCAATCCGTCGCCGGAGGAAGCGCGGCAGGTTTTTGCTTCGCGCCGGCTCATCGAACCAGGCATCGCGATCGCCGCCGCCGGACGGATAACGCCGGCGCATGTCGCCGCGTTCAAGGCCCAGCTCGACGAAGAAGGCCGTTTCATCGCCGAACGCGGACCGAACGCAAGGCGATCGGAGATCAAGGCGTCGGGGGATTTTCACCTGCTTCTGGCGTCGGTCGCGGGAAACGTCATCCTGCAGCGCTTCATGGAGGAATTGGTCGCTCGTTCATCGCTGGTGATCGCACTCTATGGCCGCTCGGGCATCTCGAGCTGCGGCCACAACGAACACACGCAGATCCTCGAGGCGCTGGAAAATGGCAATGCCGAACGCGCCAGCGCGCTGATGCTGCACCACATCGACCATATCGAGGCCGACCTCGATTTGCGCGTCAGGAGCGGCCCGGCACTCAGGCAGGCGCTCGAGTTCTGAAAATTTGCCGTTCGCGGCAACCTCGCCATGCCCATAATCACCTTTGCCCGACAAGCGCTTGCCTTGCGAAGCGCGCGCGGCCGCACGCCTTCCCCCAAAGCGCAAGATACGGCCGGCGGTTGAGGTGCCGTACACGATACGTAAGTGCACCCGCTCAATGATTGCGTCGAGATAAGCGTCACATGCTCGGGGCCGCATGTAGACGCATCGAGGTATCGAGCCGGGGATGTCGCAATGCGCAAGGGCCTTGCCGCGGTGCTTATGGATTTCGTCAAAACTCGTCGGTCGCGAGGAAGCTGCGCCTCGCTGGACCTTTCGTTTGGCCGGATTATCTCCGGAATGACAGCGGTGTCTTTCATCTTGCTGCCGACGGTGGGCTTCACCAGCGATCACATCTCCGCCTGGCGCCTGGGCGCCCGTATCGTCGCCGTCGGGCTGCCGGGCGTGGCCGGCGTGCGCGAGGTGGGGCGTTTTCATAATGGCGGACCGATACCGGGAAATCCGGAATTCCTGCTGACCACGCGCGAAGGACGTGTGCTCGATCCGCTTAGGGTTCTGGTCGCGGTAGGCAGCAATTTCGGCGCGCCACCATGCGATCTCGTATTCAAACCTGGCGCGATCCTGTCAATCGATCCGCGCGGCGACAAATCGGGCACGATCCTGGTTCCGCAGGATCTCACCGACCAAGATCTAGCCGACTATGGCGGAGCGAGCCCAGTCCAGCTCTACACGGCGCAGAGCGAGCCATTCCTCAACCGGCGCTACAATGGCCAGGCTCGAACGGCGCGGCTGGCGGCGGCATCCGGACCGCGCTACATCTCGATCAACAACGCCTTTGGAAGGCCCTGGATCGCCAACGCGCCGAACGGATTGGCCGGCGAAGGCAGCGTCACCGTCGTCGACCCCGACGGAGCCCCGCTCGACAATGCGCCAAGCCGCGAGGCCGGCGGCGTGTTCGCCGGCCGGTCTACCGATCGCAAACAAGCGCAGATCGCTCAACCCACTGGATGGCTGGCGAGCGGCTGGCTGGCCAACGGATGGCTGGCGAAGCGGCTGAACTACCGGGCAAGCGGCCAACTGACGCCCGGCGGGCTGCAGACCGGCGCGCTCGGAACGGCGTTTCTCGGCCCGTCACCGGACGGCAGCGGATTTGCCGTGTTCGCTGCGGTCACTGCGGACGGCAGCGTGGTCCAGGTCCATGTCCAGGACGGTGTCGACGGCCTAGCCGGCCCTGGCACGGTGAGCACGGGCCGCAACAGCGGCGACGATCCCGGCGTCATCGGCATTGCCTTCAAGTGGAATCCGGACCGTGTTCTCTACATCGCCGACCCCGGCCGCGACCGGCTGGTGCTGCTGAAACTGCAAGACGACCGGCGGCATTTCACGGTCGCCGGGGCTGGCATGGTCTCGCTGCCGGAATTCGATCGTCCAGTCGACATCGCCGCCGCTGTCCCCGAGATCGCCAATCCGCACTTTTCGAGCCATACGACGCTTGCCGGGGGGTCGGACCTGTTCGTCGCCAATCGCGGCGACGGCTCGCTGCTGCGCATAAGCCAGGACGGCCGGCTTCTCGCACGAGCGACGATCGACATCCCTGGCCTTGGGCCTCTCGGCGGCGATCGCCTGCGAGCCATCGGAACGTCGGCGGACGCGCAGCGGATCTGGATAACGATAGGCGGCGAGCTTCCCGGATTTCCCGGCCGCGACGGAGCGCTGCTCGAGGTTCCTGCTTTTGACGAGCACGGCGTGTCGGCGACGGCCCAGCAGACGCAAAATGCTGCCGCCAACCCCGATCTCGCCGCTCGCGGAAGGGAGCTGTTTCAGACCGATTTCACGCCGCGGACCGGTCTTGGACCATTGTTCAATGCGACGTCCTGCCTGTCCTGTCATCCCGGCCCCGGCGGTGCGAGCGCGGATGAGAACCGTTTCGCGCGCAGGATAGCCCATATGGATCCGGGATCCGGGCGCACGGTCCCGATCGATCATCCCAACAGCCCGGTCGCCCGGCGCTACATGCTGCGCGATGGTGCCGGCATCGCGGCTGAACCGGCTGCACTGCCGCAGCAGGCCAATGTCATCTCGCTGCGCATGCCGCCCAGCCTCTACGGCGTCGCTGGCATAGACGACATACCCGACAGCGTCATCGAGGCGCAGGCAGTCAGCAAAGGCGACGGGATCAAGGGCCGCCCGCACTATGTCCTCGATGCC
Organism: Mesorhizobium sp. M0954; assembly: GCF_040319155.1. Classification (NCBI taxonomy): domain Bacteria; kingdom Pseudomonadati; phylum Pseudomonadota; class Alphaproteobacteria; order Hyphomicrobiales; family Phyllobacteriaceae; genus Mesorhizobium; species Mesorhizobium sp. M0954. The sequence continues at coordinate 112,974 of NZ_JAMYNR010000011.1, forward strand.
AACGGCGCGACGCGCGTCGGCCGCTATGGCTGGAAGGCCGACATTGCGGTCCTCGAAGAGATGGTCGCCGACGCTTTCACCAGGGAGCTCGGCATCACCAGCGTCGTCTCCGGCCACAGCGGGACGGACACGCAACCCGTCGAACAAGGGTCCGGAGAGATCGAGGCGGTGGCTGCCTATCTGCGAACGCTCACCCCGGCCGAGGAGGCCAGGCGATGAGCATCGCCCTGACGTTTTCGCATGCGCCGGAACAAGCGCACTCGATCTTGCCCGGTATAGCCGTGGCGGCCGCGCTCGCCCTTGCGGGCGGCTGGATTGCCGGCGGATTGGGCGAGCCGCTGTCGCGCAATCCGGTCCTCGTCGCCATGCTCTTCGGGCTGCTGATCGGCAACAGCTTTGCCTGCCCCGACGTCCTGCGCCCGGGGCTCGACTTCACCAAGCGCTACCTGTTGCGCCTGGCGGTCGTCCTTGTCGGCTTCCGCATCACGACGCGACTGTTCCTCGATCTCGGGCTGATGCCGCTCGCGGTGGCGGCCATCGAACTGATCCTGGTCGCGGCTTTGCTCTACGCCATCGCACGTAGGCTGTTCAGGCTGGAGGCCGAGATCGCGTTGCTGGTCGCGGTCGGAAGCGCCGTCTGCGGCGCAGCCGCCATTCTCTCAGTGGCTGCGCTGATGCGCGCACGCGACCAGAGCGCCGGGGTTGCGATCGCCCTGATCACGCTCAGCGGCACCGCGGCGCTGCTCGTCTATCCCGTGATGTTCCTGGGCGGCTGGCTGCCGCATCTCGACGACCGGCTCTACGGCGTGTTCGTCGGCGCGAGCATCTTCGAACTGGCGCAGGTCTACGGCGCCTCCTTCGCAGTCTCGGACGGGGCGCTGAACACCGCTACCCTCGTCAAGCTCAGCAAGGTGCTGATGCTCATCCCGCTTCTGCTGGCCATCGGCACGTTCTTTCGCGGCCGCAAGAGCGCGCCCGGAGCAACGCCGATCCCGTTCCCGTGGTTCATCGTCGCCTTCATCGGCGTGGTGATGCTCAATTCGCAAATCACGCTCGATCCGCAACTGCGCCGCGGCATTCTCGACGTCGACCAGTTCCTGTTCCTGATGGTGATGGTCGCGCTCGGGGTCACCACACGCATCGGCCGTCTCGGCGAAGCCGGCGGTGCGTGGCGCCTGATCGGCCTCGGCTCCAGCGGAGTGCTTTTGTCGGCAACCCTGGCCTATGGCGCACTGATCCCGTTCTCGGCCGGCTTCCTGGCCTCGCCGTCGGTCTCGAGCGAAAGCGCAATGCTGGCCAGCGATGGCGGAAGGCTCTTCGCTTCGGTCGGCTGCGCCAAATGCCATGTGCCGGCGCTGGCGGGCACAAACGGCGAAGTCAGGCTCTACTCGGACCTTTTGCTGCACGACATGGGATCGGCGCTCGACGACAAGATCATCCAGGGTAACGCCATCGGCGCCGAATGGCGGACAACGCCGCTGGTCGGCATCCGCCTGCGCCAGCGCTTCCTACATGACGGCCGCGCGACCACACTGCGCGATGCAGTGTTCGCGCATGGCGGCACGGCGCAGATCGTCCGCGACCGCTTCTTCGGCCTGGACGAGGCCGACCGCCAGGCGATCCTCGATTTCGTGAGCAGACTATGAACCGGCCGCGTCACGCCAAAACCGGACCGAATCGCCATGCATGAAGGCATCATCGCGGAGCTGAACCATCTCGACGGACCCGAGCTGCTGGCGCCACTCGTCACCGACTTGTTCCGCGGAAAGGTAGCGCTCGTCTCCTCATTTGGCGCGGAATCTGCGGTGTTGCTGCACATGGCCGCATCGATCGACAGGTCGCTCCCCATCGTCACGCTCGATACCGGAAAGCTGTTTGCGGAAACGGTCGCCTATCGTACGCAATTGACGGCCTTGCTCGGCCTCACCGACGTGCGCATCGTCACGCCCCGGGCAAATGTCCTGCGGGTGCTCGACGGCTCTGGATCGCTGCACCGCAGCGATCCGGACCGGTGCTGCCACATCCGCAAGGTGCTGCCGCTCGAGAAGGCCCTGAGCGGTTTCAAGGCCTGGATTTCCGGCCGCAAGCGCTATCATGGTGGAGTTCGCACGGATGTTGCGACGCTGGAAGAAACTGACGGACGCCTGAAAATCGAGCCGCTCGCCCGCTTCACCCGGCAGCAGATCGAGGTCTATCTCGACCATCATCGCCTCCCCCGGCATCCGCTCATCGAAAAAGGCTATTTCTCGATCGGTTGTGCGCCCTGCACCGTCGCGTGCGGCAGTGCGGACAATCCGCGCGCGGGCCGCTGGAGCGGATTGTCGAAAACAGAGTGCGGGATCCACCGGTCGCCCATCCCCTCGCACAATCCGGTCCCGTCCGCTTCCCGATTTCCGGTTGCGTAAGGCACCGAAGACCCGGGCGCCCAACAAGCCTTGAAAACTAGGCACGCTTGCGAAAACTGGGAGATCAATCGCCGGGAAACTAGGTGACCGTACCGATGTGCGCGGATGCCACTGCGCACAGGATGAGCTCGTGCGTTTGGAAAGGACTGCCAGGCAGCCCATGAGCTTGCCAATCGGAGGGAATAGCCATGATCAGGTCTTCTACCGGATTTGGAGCCGACGGTCGAAGACCGAGTGCGAGGTTCGCCCGCCGTCCATTGCCCAGTTTCAGGTTGCGCAACCATCGAGATCCGCCCTCCCGGGATCAGCCAGTGCCGCTTCATCTACGAAGCCCCCACGAATTGTCGCATGACTGCGCCAGGCTAACGTCAATCGGATCGGCGGGACGGTCATGGCAGCACGACCGTCGCTCGATGATTGGTCGAGCGGGAGCCCCCATGGCCGCCTTAGACGCCTTTGAAGCCGATGCGACGCAACCGCTCTCGGGCACAGGCCGGATCGCCAAGCTGGCGGCGCCGCGCAGCGCCAGGATATTGAGGCGGAACCGCGTTCTCGAAGCGATCGATCGGGTGTCGCGGTCGAGCGTATGCTGGGTGGCGGCACCGGCCGGCTACGGCAAGACGACCGCGGTCATCGATTATCTCGAAAGCGTCGAGGCGCCGCACATATGGTACCGTGTCGATGAGGGCGACCAGGATATAGCGCGGTTCTTTCAATATCTGGCGCAGTCGCTGGACTCAGTCTCGGCTGGAGACATGCCGGTCTTCGGCGTCGAGTATGCCGAGCAGCCGAAGGAGTTCGCCAGGCGCTTTTCCAGAGCCTATTTCGCTCGGCTAAAGCCGGGCACAATTCTGGTGCTCGATGATTTGCACGACGCCGATACCGCAGAATTTCGGGCGGTGCTTTCCGAGATGTTCCGTGAACTTCCTGACACCGTCCGCTGCATCTGTGTCTCACGCACGCTGCCCCAGGAGGAATTGGGCGACCTCATTCTCAAGGGCAAAATGGCTGTCATCGACCGCCACGCGCTCGAATTCTCGACCGCGGAAGCGCGCGATCTCGTCCACCTGCGTTCGAGGGACGCCGCTCGGGTCGATGTCGAGGCGGCGCGCGGTTGGGCGGTCGGGCTCGTCCTGCTCGCGGACCAAGGCACCAAAGCCGGACTGGACGGCACAACGGAGACGGTCCCCGGCGGGCAGAACGTGCTGCCCGACGTTCTCGGTCGTCATTTCTTCCTTTCCCTTCCCTCCGTCGACCAGGACATGCTGCTGAAACTCAATCTGCTGCCCGAAATCAGCGCCGGGTTGGCTGACGAGATGATCGGGTCGGGCGAAGCAGGAAAGCTGCTCGACAGGCTTTACAGGCGACAGTTTCTGGTCACGCGCTCGGAAAACAACCGCGATATCTTTCACCTTCATGACCTCTTGCGCGACTTCCTCGAGCGTCGTTTCGCACAGCAAATTGCCAGGGAAGAGCAGCAATCGCTCCGGCGAAAGGCGGCGAAGGTCCTTGCGGGGGCGGGCCGTCATGACGAAGCCATACGCCTCGCCTTACAGGCCGACGACTGGGACCAAGCGAGCGACCTGCTGCTGAGCCGCGCAGAGGACTTGCTGGCGCAAGGGAGCCGCGCGACCTTCATCGAGTGGTGCGGCCGATTGCCGGAAACCATCATGAATGGCTGGCATTTCTATTGGCTGGGCGTGGCCCACATGCCCGACGACGCTGCGGCGGAGCGTTGGCTGTCCAAGGCGTGGCAAGCCTTTGGCGAGGCCGACGATCTGCGCGGCCTGTGCCTCACTGTGTCGCGGGCGGTGTTGGTCAAGACTGCCAGCTGGCGCACGTACGAAGGTCTGTCCATGTGGACGCGACGGGCGTTCGAGCTGATCGAACGCGGGCTTCCGGAACTACCTTCCGAGGAAGCGATGCTGGTACGCATTGGCATGATGCGGGCGCTGAACTTCGGCGACGACTGCTATCGCAGCAGCCCCGCCGGACAAGCACTCGAAACCGAACTCCTGGAGCGGTTGACCCGGAATCCCGAGCACGATCCGAGCGGATTGCGGCTGCTTGCCAGCGAAACGCTGATCGATCTTTCGGTATCGACCATGCGCGCCGATCTGTTCGCCAAGGCCGTCGACAGCGTCGTTGACGATTTGAGTGACAAGAGCGTGCTGCCTTGGATTCTCGGCATGTGGCTGGTCGCCTTTGGTGCGGAAAGTGGACGTTATTTTCCCTACAAGAGAAGGGATTTTCCCTATCCGTCGGCCGAAGCGGCGTTGCGGGCGGCGATCGCGATTGGCGAGCGCGAATCGCTGAGGGGCGTGGAGTTCGGGGGGCTCTATCATTTGCAAATGCAGATGAAGGTCCGCAACGATTTTGCCGAGTTCCACCAAGTGGTCGAGCGTTTGGCCGAGATCGCCGACAGCCGTTTCACCACGCAGGTCGCCGTCGTCGCCGATTGCCACGCCGCGCTCCATGCCAGGCAAGGCGATTTCACGGCCGCTTACCAGGATTGCGAGCGCTTCATGACTGCCATCGAGGCGGCCAACGAGCCGATGATCGAGCGCTGGCCGCACTACATCACGCAGTTCCAGGTGCTGCTGGCGGACAGGAAGCCGCGCGAAGCCGCCGTGCTTCTCAGCGATCTGCTGCCGCGGCTGGACGGCGGCGCCCACAAGCGAACCGAGATATGCATTCTGGCAGCGGCCGCATTGGAGAACCTGTGGAGCGACGATCCGCACTATGGCGACCGGCTGCAGGCCTTCCTGGAAGCGCTGCGCGACATCAGCTGGCCAATGGTGCTGCTCAATGTCCCGGAATTGCTCGCCGAACTGCTTGGCGATGCGCTTGAGCGCGGCATCGAGCCCGAGTTCTGCCGGTCGTTGATCCGCGAACGCCGGCTCGAGCCGCCGCCCCGGCGGCCCGCCGCCTGGCCCTGGCCGCTCAGGGTCCACGTCCTCGGAGGCTTTCGGCTCGAACTCGATGCAAACCCTCTCGCGCTCGGCGCGAAGCCGCCGACGAAGGCCCTCGACATCCTGCGAGTGCTGGCGATCTCAAAGGAAAATACCTGCTCGCTGGAGACCATTCAGGACTGGCTGTGGCCCAACCTCGACGGCGACCAGGCGCGGGCGGCGTGCGACCAGGCGCTTCATCGGCTGCGCAAGCTGTTGGGACGGACCGACCTCATCGTCCAGCGCGAAGGCAAGCTTCGCCTTGCATCGGACAAGGTCTGGGTCGACCTCGCCGACTGGGAAGCACGGCTCAAGACTGTCGCAAAGGTCAATGCGGAGGGATTGCGGCCAGACGCGGAGGCGCTCTTCCATGCATTCCCGGGTCCGTTGTTGTTGCACGAGCGAACCGCTTCCTGGTCGCTCCCGACTTGCGAGCGCGTGCGTCGCGAACTGATCGATCTTGGGCTGCGGCTCGGCCAGCGGCTGGAGGCGGCCGACCAAGCCGACAAAGCACGGGCGATATATTTAGGGGTATTGGACTTCTATCCAGATGCCGGACCGATCTGCAAAGCGCTGATAAAGGAGCAACTGTGCCGCAATGATTTCGAAGGCGCAGTTGACGAATATGGGCGCTACGAGCGCGCATTGCGTGCTGCCGGTGACGTAGCGGCCGCAGACATACGCGCGCTGGTGGCTCCCTATCTCGCGCGACGGGCGTCCCGACACTCGTATTGAAACGACACGTTCTTATGGCCATGGTACTGGCGGAATTTTCACCCGCCAGCGCTCAACGCACGATCCTCACGCACATCGGCGTGCCAATATCGATGGATCGGCCGGTGTCGGTCAGCCGGCCGGTTGCGGCATCACGGGCGAAAATCGAGATGCGGTCGGCATTCTGGTTGGCCGAGAACAGATGGCCGCCCGAGGGCGTCAGTGCCAGGTTGCGCGGCGTGGCGCCGCCGCAAGGCGTATAGCCGACAAGGGCAAGCCTGCCGGTTTGCTGGTCGATCGAAAACACCACAATGCTGTCATGGCCGCGGTTGGAGCCGTAGAGAAAGCGGCCGTCAGGCGAGATCTGGATGTCGGCGCAGTGATTGCCGTCGCGCGCCTCGGGCGGCACGGCCGGCTTGCTGTCGATCGCCGTAAGCTTGCCTGATGCTTCGTCCAGCGCCAGCGAGACAACCGTCGAATCCAGCTCGTTCATGACGAACACGAAGCGACCGCCCGGATGCAGTGCGAGATGGCGCGGACCCGCGCCTGGCGCAAGCGCCGACTCGGCGAGCTTCGTCAGGCTGCCGTCTGAGCCGATGCGATAGGACACCAGCCGGTCGATGCCGAGGTCAGCGACGATTGCCATGCCGCCGGCAACCGTCTCGGTTACGCTATGGGCATGCGGCCGCTCCTGGCGGGCAGGATCTGGCCCGGTCCCGCTATGGGCAACGCTCGACAACGGCGCTGTCAGGCCGCCATTCTCATCCAACCCATAAACCACGACCGAGCGATCGGGGCCGCCCTCGCCCATGCCGTAATTGGCGACCAGCAGCTTCGTTCGGTTGCGCGTGATGGTGTTGTGCGCCGTGATGCTGCCCAGCGTCGGCTGCTTGTTGATGTAGGACAGCGTGGCGGCCTGCCTGTCGAAACGGTAGGCCGAGACCACCCCTTCGCGCCAGGTGAACACTTCTGAGTTGGCATAGATGTGGGAGCCGTCCGGCGTCACCGACAGGAAGGTGGGATTGTCGATGTCTCCCGTCTCGGCCAGTTTCTTCGTCTGCAGCGTCCCTTCGTCGAAACTGTAGACACCCAGCCCGATGCCGCGCGCGCCCTGAAAATACGGGGCGTCGCGATTGAGGCTGCCGACGAAAACCAGACAGGCATTCTGCATCACTTCCTCCCTTGTTCCGCCGGCATTGGCCCCGACGGAGCAGGCAAAATTTCGCCTGTTCACGCTTGCAACACAACCCCATATGTGAAAATACTATTCACAAAAGAAGATTGACGGGAGGATCGATCATGCATTTCGCTGGTCTGCGGCGCGCCCTGATGGACGATTCCCGCTCCCAGAGGAAGTCGTCATGAGTGGTTTCGCGCCAACCGTGGGCGTGGCATCGACACACCCCGCCAACATGCCTAGGGATCACGCTGACCTTCCCGTCTGGAACGCGGAGAACTGGTTCTACGAAGACTGGCCGGTCGGCCAGAAGATCCGCTCGCTGCGCCGGACCATTGCCGAGGGCGACAGCCATCTCTTCAACACACTGGTGCTCGACATCCATCCATACGTGCAGGACCAGATGTTCGCCGAGACGCAAGGCATTTTCGGCAAGCGGCTGGTGGCAGGGGCCTTCGTGTTCTCGGCCGGGCTCGGTCTCGTCGCCACCAATTGCATCAACGCCTTTTCGTATGGCTACGACAAATTGCGCTTCATCAAGCCGGTGTTCATAGGCGACACGATCTATTCAATCCGCTCCAACCTCGACAAGAAGCCAAAATACAAGGAAATGGGGCTGATCCGCGCCAGCTATGAAGTCTTCAAGGGTGAAGGCGAGCTCGTGCTTTATTGCGAGCACCTGCAGACGGTGAAGTACCGCAATCCGGCCGATTTCGCCGGTAAGACGGAGAAATAGGCAATGGCTGCCATTGCCGAACTGCCGCTGACCGGGCTCATCGTTGTCGATATGAGCCAGTTCTTGTCCGGGCCTTACTGCTCGCTGCGACTGCTCGACCTCGGCGCTCGGGTCATCAAGATCGAACGGCCTGACGGCGGCGACCTGTCGCGCCGGCTCTATCTCAGCGACACCGAGATCGGCGGCGATTCCACCATTTTCCATGCGATCAACCGCGCCAAGGAAAGCCTTGCCATCGACTTGAAGGACGAGGCCGACCTTGCGGCGCTGCGCGGCCTGCTGGCCAGGGCCGACGTGCTGATCCAGAATTTCAGGCCCGGCGTCATCGAACGCCTGGGCTTCGATTACGAGGCGGTGCGCAAGATCAATCCGCGCCTGGTCTATGCCTCGATCAGCGGCTATGGCGAGGAAGGCCCGTGGGTCAAGCGGCCGGGGCAGGATCTGCTGGCGCAGGCCCGCTCCGGCGTGATGTGGCTGAACGGCGACGAGGACCAGGGGCCGGTGCCCTTCGGCCTGGCGATCGCCGACATGCTGGCGGGTTCCGCCGCCGCGCAAGGCATCCTCGCCGCACTGGTGCGGCGCGGCGTGACCGGCAAGGGCAGCCATGTCGAGACCAGCCTGCTCGAAGCGCTGGTCGACTTCCAGTTCGAGGTGCTGACCACGCATCTCAATGACGGGCGCCGGCTGCCGCGGCGGTCGAGCTTCCGCAGCGCGCACGCCTATCTCTCGGCGCCCTACGGCGTCTATCCGGCCAAGGACGGCTATCTGGCGATCGCCATGACGCCGATCTCGAAACTCGCCGATCTCCTCGGGCTCGAGGAACTTGCGCCCTACCGCGACCAGCCGTCGACCTGGTTCACTGCCCGCGACGAGATCAAGGCGATCATCGCGCAAAAAATCGCGACGAAAACGGTCGACGAGTGGCTTGCCATCCTCGAGCCTGCCGACATCTGGTGCGCCAAGGTTTTGACCTGGCCGGAAATGATGGCCAGCGAAGGCTTCCAGGTCCTCGACATGCTGCAGACGGTGACGCGCGAGGATAACGTTTCGATCCTCACCACGCGCTCGCCGCTCAGAGTCGACGGCGTCCGCGCCAAGGTCGAGCGGGCCGCGCCGCGCATCGGCGAGCACAGCGCAAAAATCCGCGCGGAGTTCGGGCTGTGAGCGACGCCACGCTCAAAGGCATGACCTGGAGCCATCCGCGCGGCTATGACCCGATGGTCGCCTGTTCGAGACTGTGGAAGCAACAAACTGGCATCGCCGTTGAATGGGACAAGCGCTCGCTGCAGGATTTCGAATCCTTCCCGGTCGAGGAACTAGCCCGTGCCTACGACCTGATCGTCGTCGACCATCCGCATGTCGGCCAGATCACCGCCGAGAATTGCCTGGCGCCGCTCGATGTCGCCGGCCGGGAAGCCGAACGCGCGGCACTTGCGGCGGGCAGTGTCGGCCGGTCCTTTTCGAGCTACAACTGGCAAGGCCGGCAGTGGGCGTTTCCGATCGACGCGGCCAGCCAGGTGCAGGCATGGCGGCCCGACATGCTTTCGGCTGCGCCGGCGAGCTGGGCCGATGCCCTCGATCTGGCGCGGCAAGGCCACGTGCTGTTGCCGCTGAGGCCGCCGCATTCGCTGATGGTGTTCTACACGCTTGCCGGCAATCTCGGCCGGCCCGCCGGTGAAGGCCCTGGCGACCACGTGGATCCGGCAGCGGGCAAGCAGGTCTTCGAGATGATGCGCGAGATCGCAGCCCTCGTCGACCCGGCCTGTCTTGGCATGGATCCGATCGCGGTTCTGGAGCAAATGGCCGGATCCGGCTCGCGGATCGCCTGCGCGCCGCTGATCTATGGCTATGTCTCCTATGCCATCGCCGGGTTTCGACCCACCCGCCTGGCTTTCGCGGATATCCCGGCCGCTGGCAATGCCGGCCCCAAAGGCTCGGCGCTCGGCGGGACCGGCATCGCCGTGTCGGCCTTCTCGAAGGCCGGACAGGCAGCAATCGACTTCGCCTACTGGATCGCCAGCGGTGACGTGCAGCGCGGCCCCTACGCCTCGGCCGGCGGCCAGCCCGGCCATGCGGCAGCCTGGGCGGATGCCGCCGTCAACGCCGCCGCCGGCAATTTCTACAAGGACACGCGGGCTACGCTCGAAGGTGCCTGGGTGAGGCCGCGGCACGACGGCTACATGGCGTTCCAGCAGGCGGCGTCCGATCGCATCAATCTCGGCCTGAGCGAAAGGCAGAATGCCGCTCGCGTCGTTGCCGATCTCAATCGCCTGTTTCGGGAGAGCCTTTCGACGCAGGTGTCCGGCGTTGCCGGCGGAGGAGCCTGAAACAACCGAACGGAGGAGAACATGAACAGCCTGATCCGCGGCCTTATGGCCGCAACCGCACTTGCATCGGTCACGACCATAGCCTGCGCTCAAGACGTTTCGGGCGTGATTGCTGGATTGCCGACCGAACTGAAGGCACAATATGACGGCGCGCCGCAAAAGGTGCTGCCGTCGGCCTGGGATAATTTCACGCCGCCGTCAAAGCCGTGGAAATGGTGCCACTCCGAGTCCTACCAGGGCAATCCGTGGCGCGTCACCGTGACCAAGGAGTTGAAGCGGCTGGTCGACGGCCTGATCGCCGACGGCACCGTGGCGAGCTTCGAGGTGTCGGATTCCAACAACGACGCCAGTCAGCAGATCAACCAGATCCGCGCCTTCATCGACAAGAAATGCTCGATCATCACCTCGATCCCCGGCTCGGCGACGGCGCTGGACGATGCCATCGATGCCGCAGCCAAAGCCGGCATCCCCTTCATCACGGCAGCTGGGTCGGTGACCAGCCCGAATGCGATCAACGTCGATTCCAACTATGCGCGCTGGGGCTACGACATGATGACCGCGATCGGCAAAGCAATGCCGGACGGCGGCAGCGTGCTTCTGGTCGAAGGCATTGCCGGTCACCCGATCGTCGTGCAGGAGCGCCAGGGTGGCGACAAGGCGCTGGCCGAAAATTCAAAGCTCAAGGTCTCGCGCAGCGTCAACGGCAATTGGACGGCCAACGTCACCAAGACGGCGGTGCTGCAGGCGATCGCCACCAATCCGGCGCCGATCGATGCGGTGTGGACGACGGGCAGCGAAAGCCGCGTCGTCGCCGAGGCCTTTGCCGAGGCCGGCCGCCCTGCCCCGCTGATCACCGGCTCGATCACCGGCGATGCGCTCGGCTACTGGAAGGCCAATCCCGACAAATACCGCTTCGAAGGCCATGCGGTTCTGCCGCACTGGACGGCCGAGACGCTGTTTCGTGTCGGCGTGCGCATGCTCGACGGACAGAAGCCGAAGCTCAACACGCTGCTGATCCCGATTCCGCCGGTGCACAATGCCGACCTCGGCGCCTGGTACAAGGACTGCATGACGCCGGACGCCGTCTCGATCTTCCCGGTCCCGCCGAAGGATCCGATGCCGGAGGAATGGCTCGATGCCTACTTCGCCAATCCGGCACCCACCAAGGGCTGGGATTATTCGAAGGTGCCGGACGCCTGCGCCAAGTAGGATACGAAGGCCGGCTCCGCACGGGCGGTGCCGGCTTTCTCCATCAGGATTGCTCATGCTGGAAGTCCAGGCCATCTCGAAACGCTACGGTGAAACGATCGCGCTGGCCAATGCCTCCATCGCATTCCGCGCCGGCACGATCCACACCATCCTGGGCGAGAATGGGTCGGGCAAGAGCACGCTGGTCAAGCTGCTGTCGGGAATCGTCCAGCCGGACAGCGGCGCGATCCTGCTCGACGGAGCGCCCTTTACCGGCCTCTCGCCGGCGGCGTTCCAGGGCGTCGGGTTCGCCACCGTGTTCCAGGAAGTGCTGATCGCGCCTGACCGTTCGGTGACGGACAACATCCTGCTCGGCCTCGACGGCTTGCTGACGCGCACCGTGCCGCGTGCCGAGCGGCGGCAACCCGCGCAAGCGGTGCTGAAGCGCTTCGCGGTGACCGAGATCCCGCTCGACCAGTTGGCCGGGCAATTGCCGCTTGCGGTTCAGCAATTGGTAGTGCTCGCCCGCGCCGTGGTGCGCAGCCCGCGCATTCTCATCCTTGACGAGGTTACGGCGGCGCTCGACTTTGCCGATCGCGAGGCGGTCTTCGCCATGATGCGCAAGCTTGCCTCCGAAGGCTGCCTGATCCTGTTCATCACCCATCGCATGGACGAGGTGATGTCGCTTTCGGACCGGATTTCCGTGCTGCGCGGCGGCAGCGTGGTGACGACTGAGGAACGCGGCACGTCCTCCGCATCCGAACTTCTCAGAGCGATGGCGCCACGCACGGCGGCGGAGCTGGCGCATGGCTGATCGCGCCAGCCTTTCGGTGCGTGGCCTGGTGATCGCGCCGGGCGCAAGCCCCATGACGCAAACCATCGCGCCTGGCGAGATCGTCGGCCTTGCCGGCCTCGACGGCCACGGACAGGAGCGGTTCCTGAAAGTGCTGGCCGGCCTGGAACGCCCGGCCGGCGGCGAGGTGACCGTCGAGGCGCCAACCGGAGCGCGCGCGATCACCAATTTCCGCAAGGCGGTCGCCGGCGGCATCGCCTATTTGCCGCGCGACCGGCGCACCACCGGCATTTTTCCGACCCAATCGGTGCTCGACAATTTTGCCGTCTCGACGCTGTCGCGCGATATGCGTTTCGGTCTGCTCAGCTTCGCCGCGCGGCGGCAGCGCTATGAACGCTATCGGGACAGACTGTCGATCATCGCGCCACGGCCGGACGCCCCGATCACCACGCTTTCCGGCGGCAATCAGCAGAAGGTGCTGCTGGCCCGCGCATTGGCGCTGGAACCGGCGATCCTGCTCCTCAATGATCCGACGCGCGGTGTCGACGTGGCGACGCGCCATGTCCTCTACGATGTGTTTCGTGGACTGGCGGCGGACGGCATGGCTCTGGTCATCCTGTCGAGCGAGATCGAGGAGATCCTCCTGCTTTGCCATCGCGTGCTGGTGTTCCGCGAACAGCAGGTGGCGGCTGAAATCACCGGAGATGCGATGAAAAGCGATACGGTGATCGCCGCCATGTTCGGGCGCGCGGCATGAGCGGGTTGCGGCGCATGGCGGCGCGATGGCGCGGCGCTGGCTTTGCGGCAGTGCTGCTGGCCATCCTGATCGCGGTCAATCTGCTGCTCAATCCGGCGCGCTTCCATCCTGCCGCCTGGGGGGCGCTGATCGGGCTCGCCGCGCCGCTGATCGGCGCAGCGCTCGCCTCGGCTCCGGTGATCCTCGCCGGGCGCGGCGGCATCGACATTTCCGTCGGACCATTGATGGGCTTCGTCAATGCGATGGTGATCCAGCTGCTGTTTCTCAGGCTTGGCATATCTTCGCCGCTGGTCATCGTGCCGGCGGCGCTTCTGATCGGCGCGATCGTCGGCGCCGCCAACGGCTTTCTGGCGACCATCGTCCGCATCCAGCCAATCGTTGCGACGCTCGGCACCTATCTGATCCTCACCGGCATGACGCTGACCGTCCTGCCGGCGCCGATCGGGCCGGCGCCGGGCTGGCTGAAGGCAATGGCCGGACCCTGGTCGGCACTGCCGCTGGCGCTGATCTTGCTGTTCTGGTGGCTGGTGCGACACGCGCCTTATTACGACCAGCTGATGGCGGTGGGCAGCGACGATCGTGCCGCCTACACGGCCGGCGTTCCAGTCACCAAAGTACGTTTCATAGCCTATGTCATGACCGGCATACTTGCCGCCTGTGCCGGCCTCATGCTGACCGCCCTGATCGGTTCGGCCGACCCTAATATCGGGCCGACCTACACGCTGATCGCGATTGCCGCGGTGGCGCTCGGCGGCGTCAGCCTTGCCGGCGGGCGCGGCGGGCTCGCCGGCGCCGCCATCGGCGCTGTCGACATCTTCCTGCTGCAGAGCGTGCTGACCGCCTTCAACGTCTCCACCTATGTGCTGCAGATCGCCTATGGCACGATCCTGGTTGTGGCCGTCATCATGACGGCGCTGCAGGAGCGGCTCTCGGGACGGAAAGGCTGAGAAGCATGAGCCGGAACTGGTTCCAGTCCACCAATGCCCGCGTCGCCGGTGCCTTTGCCGTCGCTGTCGCCTTGCATCTCCTTGGCACCTTGCTCATCCCGGGCTACTCCCAGCCGTTCGCCATCCGGGCGCTGCTGGTGATCGCCTCGCTCCTGGCGGTGGCATCGATCGGCCAGACCCTCGTCGTAATCCTGGGCGGTATCGATCTGTCGATCCCCTTCATCATCGGCTTTGCCAATGTCGTTGCCGCACAGCTCTACGGCGGCGGCTGGAATTTTGCCCTTGTCTGCGCAGTCGTCGTCGCGCTCGCCATACTGATCGGGGCGCTGAACGGCCTGATCTCGCGCGGGCTCGACATCCACCCGCTGATCGTCACGCTCGGCACTGGCATGATCGTGCAAGGCGCCGTCCTGTTGTGGACCGGCGGCTTTCCGTCCGGATCGGCGCCGCAAGCGGTTTCCGCCTTCGTTTCGATCGGCGGTTCGGTGGGACCGCTGCCGGTGCCGGGGCTGGTGCCATGCGTACTGGTGTTGACCTTGCTGGTGGCGCTGGTGCTGGCGCGCACGCCATACGGCCGCCGTCTCTACGCCCTAGGCAGCAATCCAGGTGCTGCGCCGCTGGCGCTGATCGATCCAGTCCGCATGTGGACCGTGACCTATGCCGCGAGCGCCTTCTTCGCCGCCGCAGCCGGCGTGCTGCTGCTCGGCTTCACCGGCTCTGCCTATGGCGATGTCGGCCAGCCCTATCTGTTCCAGACGATCGCGGCCGTGGTGGTCGGCGGCGCCGCCCTTGTCGGCGGCCGCGGCAGCTATTTCGGCACCGTTGCCGGCGTGCTGGTGCTGACGGAGATCAACACGCTGCTGATCGGCCTCGGCTTCCGGCCCTCGACGGTGCAGGCGGCACTTGGCCTGGTCATCGTGCTCCTGGTTTCGCTCTACGGTCGCGAGCGGCACGTGTCGGCGACGATCTGAGGCCACCTATTCGTTTTAGCCGCATTTGTGCGACGCCATGTGATTCCATCACTTGGCTGCAAAATGCTCTACAAACGCCACAGCCGCTTGGCGTTGCCGGACAGCAGTTGCTGCCTTTCATCGGCGCTGGTGCCGGCAAGCAGCGCGTGCGTTGCCGCCACCCAGGTCGCAAGCCCGCCGCCAAGCGTGCAGACCGGCCAGTCGCTGCCCCACACAACGCGGTCCCAGCCGAAGCATTCGATGGTGTGCTCGACATAGGAACGCAGCGTTTCGACAGTCCAGGATCCGGCATCCGCATAGGCGACCACACCGGAAATTTTGCCGACGACGTTCGGACGCCGCGCGATCTCCGCCATGTGCTCGCGCCAGGGGTGCTCGGCACCACCCTTGATGTCGGGCACGCCGCAATGGTCGAGCACGAACTGCACGTCCGGCGCGAGGTCGGTGAGTGCAATCGCCTTGGGGATCTGGTGCGGCAGAACGACAAGGTCGAAGGTCAGGCCGCTGCCGGCAAGCCGCTTGATGTTTTCACGAAACAGCGCGCCCTCCGAAAGCTCGTCCGGCATGACGTGCAGCACGCGGCGAAAGCCCTTGACGAAAGGATCGGCGCGCTGGCGCTCGAGATAGGCGGCAAAGCCGGGCTCTTCCGGACGGCAGGAGGCAATTGCCCCCCGCAGCAAGCTGGCCTTTTCCCGCGACAGCGCTTTGACACGGCTGGTTTCAGCCTCGATGTCGGCAGGATCGACATCGACCTCCATATGCAATGCGCCGTCGATGCCGGCACGGCGGGCCTGGACTGCATATTCGACGTAGGAGAAATCGCGGTTGAGCGCCGGCACGCCGGCCAGCCAGGGATAGCGCAGCGCGGACTGGTCGATCAGGTGCAGATGGGTGTCGAAGATCATGGTGGCGCGCTCCTCCTTGGCGACTTCGAGATCATCTCACGGAGAAATTCTTCATTCAAATAAGAATTCATCGCGATTGCTTGACGGTCGATCCCGCCAGTTGCGACAGCTTTTCGGTCGCTGCCAGCAGCAGCTCAATCGTCCTCGTAATGTCGGGCGCCTTGGGTGCGTTGACCAGGGTTATGTAGGGGATCGACAGCGCGGCGATCGCCCTGCCGTCCGAACCAAGAACCGGTGTCGACAGGTTGAAGACACCGGCGGTCTGCATCGATGCCATCATCTCGTAGCCGCGTTCCCGGATCTGGTCGAGGCGGGCAAAGAACTCCGGCGATTGCGGTGGCTTGTCGGTGCTGCGCAGATGTTCTGAGATCATCATCTGCCGCTCTTCCGGCTGGCGGAACGCCAGCAACACATGGCCGGAGCCGGTGTCGAACAGGCTGATATGCGAGCCGACGCGGATCGAGATGCCCCAGTAATCAGGCGCCTCCTGCTGTGCGATCACCACCGCGGAACCGCGGTCGAAGACAACCAACTGATTTGCCTGCTGTGTGGTTTCGGCCAGTTCGCGCATCAGCGGCGTCGCATAGGAAACCAGCCGGCGCACCGGCGCGTGCAGCTGCGCGAGGCCAAACAGCTTGAGTGTCAGCGAATAACGGTCGCCATCCGGCCGCGTGACGTAGCCGCGCCGCACCAGCCGGTCCAGCATGCGGTAGAACTCGTTCGGGCTGCGGTCGAGCTTCTTGGCAATTTCCGCCTGCGTCAGGCCGCCGTCGACGCCGGCCAGCAGCTCGAGAATGTCGAGCCCCTTGTCCAACGCCGGGGCTCGATAGCGGTCGTCTTCCTCGTCCTCTGCCATTGGGCTTCTCCAGTGAATTTCACCTTTCATATACGCATAACGGCATTGCTTCCGGAAGAACTTTCGGCTTGACGATCCTATAAATGTTTTGTTTGTATATGAATGAAGCTGCCGATCAGCCCTCGCTATGGATCGACGCAGACTCTTGGGAGGATACAATGACGAAACTGTTTTGCGGCCTGTCGGCCGGCGTAACGCTGCTCGCACTTGGTGCGAGTGCTGCCCTTGCTGCCGACCTGCCCGGTAAATTCGACGGCGTCACCATCGACGCCAAGCTGATCGGCGGCCAGCAATATGAAGGGCTGTACGCGCGCATCGGCGAATGGGAAAAACTGACCGGCGCCAAGGTCAACGTGATCTCGAAGAAAAACCACTTCGAGCTCGACAAGGAGATCAAGTCGGACATCGCCTCCGGCAGCATCAACTGGTGCGTCGGGTCGAACCACTCGTCCTTCGCGCCGCAATATCCTGATATCTACACCGATCTCAACAAGCTGCTGCCGAAGGAGGAGATCGACGCCTTCGTGCCGTCGACGATCAAGGCCTCCACGCTCGAGGGCAAGCTGGTCATGCTGCCTCGCGCGCAGTTCGACGTCTCGGCGCTCTATTACCAGAAGAGCCTCTACCAGGACGAAGCCAAGAAGGCCGCCTACAAGGCCAAGTACGGCAAGGATCTGACACCGCCCGACACCTGGGACGAGGTCGCCCAGCAGGCGGAATTCTTCGCCAGCCCGCCCGATTTCTACGGCACCCAGTTCGCCGGCAAGGAAGAGGCGATCAACGGCCGCTTTTACGAGATGCTCATCGCCGACGGCGGCGAATACCTCGACAAGGATGGCAAGCCGGCCTTCAACTCGGAAGCCGGCGTGCACGCGCTCGACTGGTTCGTCAATCTCTACAAGGCCAAGGCGGTGCCGGCCGGCACCACCAACTATCTGTGGGACGATCTCGGCCAGGGCTTTGCCTCGGGCACCGTCGCCATCAACCTCGACTGGCCGGGCTGGGCAGGCTTTTTCAACGATCCGAAGTCGTCGAAGGTCGCCGGCAATGTCGGCGTGAAGGTGGCGCCGAAGGGATCGGCCGGCATTCGCACCGGCTGGTCGGGGCACCACGGATTTTCGGTCACCGAAAACTGCGCCAGCAAGGAGGCCGCGGCGTCGCTGGTCTGGTTCCTGACCAATGAGGACAGCCAGAAGCTCGAGGCGGCAAGCGGCCCACTGCCGACCCGCACGGCGGTGTGGGACTGGGATATCCAGCAGGCGGCCAGCGATCCTTACAAGAAGGAAGTGCTGGCGGCTTTCCAGGAGGAGGCAAAGCACGCTTTTGCCGTGCCGCAGACACCTGAATGGATCGAAATCTCCAACGCCGTCTATCCCGAATTGCAGGCCGCCATCCTCGGCGACAAGACCTCCAAGCAGGCGCTGGACGACGCTGCCGCCAAGGCCACGCAGATCCTCGAGGACGCCGGCAAGCTTTGACCATTTTCCCAAGGGGGCGCCGCGCTCATCGAAGAGCGGCGCCCCCGAACTTTTTTCGGACCATGCGCAACACGCTTTGTCTTGATCCCGGCTGGCCGATGGCGGCCTTCGGTATCCGGGCACCAACCAGAACCGGATCGCCATGAAAGGCTGGAGACCTTCGCCGCCATTGCTGCTCCTGCTGCCGGCGGTGATCGTTCTGGCGGCGGTGGTGGTGGTGCCGCTGCTGCTTTCGCTCTATTCCAGCTTCACGCCGTTCCGGCTGACCAGGCCGGAGACGTTCTGGGTCTTCATCGGCGCGCGCAACTACGTCGCCATCCTGACCAGCCGCGCTTTCTGGGTCGCCTTTGCCCGCACCGTGGTGCTGCTGACGGTGGCGCTCAACCTGGAAATGC
Source organism: Mesorhizobium sp. M0954 (assembly GCF_040319155.1). Taxonomy (NCBI): domain Bacteria; kingdom Pseudomonadati; phylum Pseudomonadota; class Alphaproteobacteria; order Hyphomicrobiales; family Phyllobacteriaceae; genus Mesorhizobium; species Mesorhizobium sp. M0954. The sequence continues at coordinate 131,574 of NZ_JAMYNR010000011.1, forward strand.
TGATCGGGCTCGGGCTGGCCCTGCTGGTGGAGAAAGCGTCGCGCGGCCAGCGGATCCTGCGCACCATCATGATGTTTCCGATGATGTTTTCGCCGATCCTCGTCGGCTTCCAGTTCAAATTCATGTTCAACGACAATATCGGCCTGGTGAACAACGCCCTGCAGGGGCTTGGCCTGACAGATCGCGCCATCCCGTGGCTGATCGACGGAAATCTCGCCTTCATCGCCATCCTGATCGCCGAGATCTGGTCGTCGACCTCGGTGTTCGCGATCCTGATCCTGGCCGGGCTGCTGGCGATGCCGCGCGAACCGGTCGAGGCGGCCCGCGTCGACGGCTGCACGCCGTGGCAGACATTCCGCTATGTCACCTGGCCGTTCATCATGCCGTTTGCCTTTATCGCCATGACCATCCGCTCACTCGACGTCGCGCGCGCCTATGACATCGTCAAGATCATGACCGACGGCGGCCCCGCCGGCCGCACTGAACTGGTCTGGACGCTGGTCGCCCGCACCGCCTATGGCGATGCCAGGATGGGAATGGCCAATGCCATGGCCTATTTCTCGATCCTGCTATCGATACTGTTCACCGTCTATTTCTACCGAAAGCTCGCCGCGGCGCGCACGCAGATCGCGGCGGAGTGGTGAGGATGGACCAGAACAGCCTGCATCGCGTCGGCAACAAAGCGCTCGGAATCGTTCACGGCATCGGACTGTTCCTGGCCATGCTGGTCATCTGCCTGCCCGGCATCTGGATCGTGCTGTCGTCGCTGCGGCCGACCGTCGAAATCATGGCCAAGCCGCCGGTGTGGATCCCGCAGCAACTCTCGCTCGACGCCTACATCGCCATGTTCAGCGGCGTCGGCCAGGGCGGCATTCCGGTGCTCGACTACTTCCGCAATTCGCTGATCATCTCGGTGACCTCGACGGTGATCGCCATCGTCATCGGCATGGCCGGCGGCTACGCCTTTGCGCGCTACCGCTTTCGCGCCAAATCGGCGATGTTCCTCGGCCTGATGCTGACGCGCACGGTGCCCGGCATCGCACTGTCGCTGCCGCTGTTCTTCGTCTTTGCGCGGCTCGGCATCATCGACACGCATTTCGGGCTGATCCTGGTCTATGTCGCGCTTAACGTGCCGTTCACCGTCTGGCTGATCGACGGCTTTTTCCGCCAGGTGCCGAAAGATCTCGCCGAAGCCGCGCAGATCGACGGCTGCACGCGCTGGCAGGCCTTCTGGCAGGTCGAGTTTCCACTCGCCGGGCCCGGCATCGCCTCGGCCGGCATCTTTGCCTTCCTCACTTCATGGAACGAGTTCGCGCTCGCCTCGCAGCTGACGCGCTCGATCAACTCCAAGACCCTGCCGGTCGGCCTGCTCGACTATACAGCCGAATTCACCATCGACTGGCGCGGCATGTGCGCGCTCGCCGTGGTCATGGTCATACCGGCGCTCACGCTTACCTTCATCGTCCAGAAACACCTCGTCGGCGGCCTCACTTCCGGCGCGGTGAAAGGCTGACATGGCAACTGTATCGCTCAAGAACCTCACCAAAAGCTACGGCCCGGTGGCGGTGGTGCACGGCATCGATCTCGAGGTCGCCGACCGCGAGTTCATCGCGCTGGTCGGGCCGTCCGGCTGCGGCAAGTCGACAACCCTGCGCATGATCGCCGGCCTCGAGGCGATCAGCGACGGGATCATCGAGATCGGCGGCCGCATGGTCAACGACCTGCCGCCGCGCTCGCGCAACATCTCGATGGTGTTCCAGTCATACGCGCTCTATCCGCATATGACGGTGCGCGAAAACCTCGGCTTCTCGCTCAAGATAGCGGGCGCCGCGAAAGAAGAAATGGACCGTCGCGTCGCCGAAGCGTCCGGCATTCTCGGCCTCGACCAATTGCTCGACCGCCGGCCGTCGCAGCTGTCCGGCGGACAGCGCCAGCGCGTCGCCATGGGCCGCGCCATCGTGCGCGATCCCGACGTCTTCCTGTTCGACGAGCCGCTTTCCAATCTCGACGCCAAGCTTCGGACGCAGATGCGCACCGAGATCAAGAAACTGCATGCCAAGGTCAAGTCGACGGTGATCTACGTCACCCATGACCAGGTCGAAGCGATGACATTGGCGGACCGTATCGTCATCATGCGTGACGGTTTCATCGAGCAGGTCGGCACACCCGACGAGGTCTTCCGCCGGCCCCAGACACGCTTCGTCGCGGGCTTCATCGGCTCGCCGCCGATGAATCTGCATGAGGCGGTTGTCGACGACGGACAGTTGCTGTTCGCCAGCGGCGAGAGGCTGCCTTTGCCCAGCCAGTTCAAGGCCAATATCGAGGCCGGCGACAAAGTCGTGTTCGGCCTCAGGCCCGACGACATTTATCCGACCGGGCATGGCATCAGCTCCGGCGAAGACGTCGACGTCCACCAGCTGGAGTTGCCGGTGACCGTCACCGAGCCGCTCGGCAACGAGACGCTGGTGTTCGCCGAATTCAACGGCAGCGACTGGGTATCGCGGATGCTCAATCCAAAGCCGCTGAAAGCCGGCGACCGGGTCAAGATGAGCCTGGACCTGTCGCAGGCCCATCTGTTTTCTGCTGAAACGGGCAAGACATTGCGAGGTTAAAACCATGGCAAAGATCGAGAAAATCGAACTGCGGATGGTCGACCTGGTGCCGAAGGTCAAGCGCACCGATGCCATCCAGAGTTTTGTCAGCCAGGAAACACCGATCGTCACCATCACCGACGCCGACGGCGCGGTCGGCACCGGCTACAGCTACACGATCGGCACCGGCGGCTCCTCGGTGATGCGGCTGCTGGCCGACCACCTTGCGCCGCGGCTGATCGGCCGCGACGCCGACATGATCGAGGCGATCTGGCACGAGCTGGAGTTCGCCACCCATGCCACGACGATCGGCGCGATCACGGCAATCGCGCTGGCGGCCATCGACACTGCGCTTTGGGACCTGCGGGCCAAGAAACAGAGGCTGCCGCTGTGGAAGCTGGCCGGCGGCGCCAAGGACCGCTGCCCGCTCTACACGACCGAAGGCGGCTGGCTGCATATCGAAACCGAGGCGCTGGTCGTGGATGCGCTGGCCGCCAAGGGCAAGGGGTTTCGCGGCTCGAAGGTCAAGATCGGCAAGCCGCACGGCTCCGAGGATCTTGTCCGGCTGACGGCGGTGCGCCGGGCGGTTGGAGACTCCTACGAAATCATGACCGACTGCAACCAGGGCTTCTCGGTCGACGAGGCAGTCCGCCGGGCCGAGCGCTTGCGTGAACTCGATCTCGCCTGGATCGAGGAACCGTTGCCGGCCGACGACATAGACGGCCATATCCGCCTGTCGAATGCGACGTCGACGCCGATCGCCGTCGGCGAGTCGCTCTACTCGATCCGGCATTTCCGCGAATATATGCAGAAGGGCGCATGCTCGATCGTGCAGGTCGATGTCGGTCGCATCGGCGGCATCACGCCGTGGCTGAAGGTGGCGCATGCAGCCGAGGCGTTCGACATCCCGGTCTGCCCGCATTTCCTGATGGAACTGCATGTCAGCCTGACGTGCGCCGTTCAGAACGGCAGATATGTCGAGTATATTCCGCAGCTCGACGAGCTGACTGGGAAGAAGATGCGCATCGAGGACGGGCACGCATTGGCGCCGGACGAACCCGGCATTGGTATCGACTGGGACTGGGATGCGATCAAGGCGAAGAGCATCGCGGAATTCACCACGACGATAGAAAAATAGGAGGCGGACATGCAGCGAATGGGAATGGTGCTCGGCCTCAAGCCGGAGAAAGTCGCCGAGTATGTGCGGCTTCACGCTGCCGTGTGGCCGGACGTCCTCAAGATGATTTCCGCCTGCAACATCAAGAATTATTCGATTTATCTGAGGGAGCCGGAGCACCTTTTGTTCAGCACCTTCGAGTACCACGGCACCGACTATGCCGCCGACATGGCGAAGATGGCCGCCGATCCCACGACGCAGGAATGGTGGGCGCTCTGCATGCCATGCCAGGAGCCGCTGCCGACCCGCAAGGACGGCGAGTGGTGGGCGTCGATGGACGAAGTCTTCCATTATGACTGATGACATTTTCGATCCTGCCTCGCTTTCCCAGGCCTGGGCACAGCCGTCAAAGCCCAGGCCGATCGTGATTTTCGGCGCCGGCTCGATCGTCGGCGATGCGCATTTCCCGGCCTATGGGAAAGCCGGCTTCCCGGTTGCCGGGCTGTTCGACCCCGACCTGGCCAAGGCGGAAAAACTGGCGCAGAGATGGGGCGTCACCGCTTACCGGTCGGTCGAGGAAGCTGCGTCAATCAAGGACGCCGTCTTCGATCTGGCGACGCCCCCGGCTCACCACGCCGGCGTGCTCAGGGCGTTGCCCGACAATGCCGTGGCCTTGATCCAGAAGCCGATGGGCAGCAATCTCGCCGAGGCGACCGAGATCCTAGAAATCTGCCGCTCCAAAGACCTGAAGGCGGCGGTGAATTTCCAGCTTCGCTTCGCGCCGATGATGCTGGCACTCAAGGATGCGATCACCAAGGGCTGGCTGGGCGAAGTGGTCGATTTCGATGCATGGCTGGCGCTGGCGACACCCTGGCAGCTCTGGGAATTCCTGTTGCAGGCGCCGCGCGTCGAGATCGCCATGCATTCGATCCATTATCTCGACCTGATCCGACAATTGCTCGGCGACCCCAAGGGGGTTCACGCCAAGACGCTCGGCCATCCCGGCCACAAGGTTGCGCAAACGCGCACCAGCGCGATTCTCGACTATGGCGACACGGTGCGCTGTGCACTGTCGATCAACCACGATCACAAATTCGGTCGAAAACACCAGGCCTGCGAATTCCGCATCTGCGGCACCGAAGGCGCCGCTTACCTCAAACTGGGCGTCAACCTCGACTATCCGCGCGGCGAGCCGGACATTCTCGAAATCTACCCCAAAGGCGGCACGGACTGGATTGCGGTTCCACTCGTCGGCGCATGGTTTCCGGACGCCTTTGCCGGCCGCATGGCCAATGTCCAGCGCTACGCGTCGGGCGAGGACGCCGAGCTTGTCAGTTCCGTCGAGGACGGCTGGAACACCATGGCGCTGGTCGAAGCCGCCTACCGATCGAGCGCGGCGCCGGCAACACCGATAGCGGCGAGGCCCTGACATGGAGCAGACAGTCTATTTCGAGGACTACCGGATCGGGTCGTCGCGCATGACCAGCGGGCGCACCATCACCGAGACCGACTTCGTCGTCCATGCCGGCCATACCGGTGATTTCTTTCCCCACCACATGGACGCCGAGTTCATGAAGGCGACGCCGTTCGGGCAGCGCATCGCCCACGGCACGCTGGTGTTTTCGGTCGGCGTCGGGCTGACGGCCAGCGTCGTCAACCCGGTTGCCTTCTCCTATGGCTACGACCGGCTGCGCTTCATCAAGCCGGTGTTCATCGGCGATACGATCAGGACCCGCACCACCATCTCGGCTAGGGAAGACGACCCGAAGCGACCCGATTCAGGCCGGGTCGTCGAGCGCTGCGAGGTGATCAACCAGCATGGCGACGTGGTGCTGGTCGCCGATCACATCTACATCGTCGAGCGTCGCGACAAGCCGAGCAGAGCCTCGACAGATGACGCTGAAACCTAAAGACAAAAAAACCGCCTTGCGGCGGGTCCTCGGTGAATCATCACCATACGCAAATTAGTAGCATAGCTGCCGGCACAAAGCAAGAACAAAATGTGGCAAACCGGATAAATCGCGACAGGCGCTGCCCCTTATCGCCCTGCGAACCCCGACTTGCAGGACTTGGGTTCCGCGGAGCAGGCGGATAGAGGTGGTGCCGACATCGGGAATTGGTCATATCCGGTTGACCGGATATACAGGCTTGCCGCCGCGCAGGACTGATGCGACATCGGCAAACACCTTGTTGCGAACCTCCGCGTAAGACTGGGTCGAGTAGTGCGCCGCGTGTGGACTGACCAGGACGGTGTCCAGCGCCAGCAGCGGATTGTCGGGCGAAGGCGGCTCCCGCTCGAACGTGTCGATGCCGGCGCCTGCCAGATGGCCGCGCCGGATCGCGTCCGCCAATGCAACCTCGTCGACCAGGCCGCCGCGGGCCACGTTGATGAGTATCGCCCCTTTCTTCATCCGCGACAGGGCTTGCGCCGACATGATGTTTCTGGTCTCCGGTGTCGCTGGAACGTGCAGCGAGACGATGTCGGCCCTGGCCAGCAGCTCGTCCAAGCCGACCGGTTCGGCACCACCGGCCGCGATGTGCTCGGCCGGCATATGCGGGTCGTAGGCGATGATGTGGTAGCCGAAGACCCGCGCCCGCTCGGCAGTCAGTCGCCCGATCTGGCCGAAGCCGATCAGGCCGAGGATCTGCCTGTCGGGCCGTGTGATGCCGGCGCCATCGGTCATTGCAGCCCAGCGGCCGGCGCGCACCGCGCTGTCGAACTGCTTCAGCCTGCGCGTCAAGGCCAGGATCAGGGCCATGGCGTGGGTGCTGACTTCAACCAGATTGGCGTCCGGCACGTAGGTTACCTGAACACCGGCACGGCTGGCAGCCTCGACGTCGATCGAATCGAGCCCTACGCCGAACCGCCCGATGACCTTGAGCCTCTTCAGTTCCGCCAAAACGCGAGCCGTGATCGGCTCCCGCAATACCATCAATGCGTCGGCGTCGCGGCAGTGTTCGATCAGGGCATCTTCCGTGAGCAGCGTCTTCTCGACAAATTCGACGTTCAAGCCGTCGAGGTAGCGCAGCTGCTCCTCCTCGACTGACAGCACACCGTCGGTCTTGATGATCTTCATGGCAAACTCTTGCTATGAGGCGCTGCGCGCCGAGGCGACGCCGGCGGCAAGGCCGGCCCCGAGAAACATCGTGTCGCTGGCCAGCATGTAGAAGCTGATGCCGTGCCGCGACCATTTGCCGACATCATCCGCCGAAGGGCGAAAGATGCCGACGGCCTTGCGGGCCGTGCGCGCCGCGGCCGCGATCCTCATAATCGCTGCATTGAGCTTGTCCTGGCCGGCCGGCCCCATGGCGTCGATCGAAACCGACAGGTCGCCGGGACCGATGAAGATCACGTCGACGCCGTCGACCTGGACGATGTCGTCGATGTTGGCGAGCCCTTCGGCCGTCTCGACCTGGATGGCGACCGTCAGGACATCGTTGGCCGAGTTGAGGTAGTCCGGAATCCTGTAGCCATAACCGGCGGCGCGGCCCGGGCCGACACCGCGGGCGCCGACCGGCGGGTACCGGCAGGCCATGACCGCCACGCGCGCTTGCTCGGCCGTGGAGACGCGGGGTACCAGGACACCCGACGCGCCGGCGTCGAGCGCGGCGGCCATCCACTCCGGCGTGTGGCCGGGAACGCGCACCATCGCGGGAACCTTGTGGACATCGGCGGCGCGGATCAGATCCTCGAGCCGTTCGCGGCCGATCTGCGAATGCTCCCAGTCGATGCACAGGAAATCGACCCCGCTGGCGGCGGCCACTTCGACCGCCACAGGGTGCGGGATGGCGCAGAAGGTGCCGATGAGGCGATCGAGAGAGATACATTTCTTGCGAAAGTCGTACATGAAATCTCCAGAAATTTTCGGCGTCGGCAAAAACCTGTTTGCCTATGTGGCCCTTGACGAAGGATGCACGGCTTCCGTCGACATCGGAAAATGCCGGCTGCCGCCTGAAAACGGCGGGAAGGTCTTGTAGTCGGCGCGCATCTCCAGCCGCGCCGGCGATTGCAGCGCGTGCGTCAATGCAGCGGGACTGTCGAACATGACGCGATTGCGCTGCATATGGTCGATCCGCGGCCAGGGCAGCGAACCGCACCAATCCAGTCGCGACAGAACCTCGATGTGGCGAATGCCGGGGAAGCCCCGCATCAATTGCGGATGATGCGTCACATAGTGGTAGAGCCAGGCATTCATGTCTTCGGCCGGCCCGGGATAGTGGACAAGATAGCTGCAGGGCAGCCCGGACGTCTTGACGCCAGCGTCGTCGACGGGAAACGGACGCACGCACATTGCCTGTTGCGTCGGCCTCGAACCGGCGATGCTCGACAGCATACCAGGTGCGGCAAGCGCCTGCAGATGGCCGGACGGCGCCAGCGCCGCCTCCATGCCCGCCAGTTCGTCGAAATAGAGCTGGAAGCCAAAGACCGGCGGTGGACCATCGTTGTTGAACATGTCCGTCGCCACTTCGGGCAGATAGATGTTTGCAAGCGCAAGGCCCGGCGTCGATGCAATCACACGCCGCACGGCGTCAACGTCTTCACCGGCGATGGCCAAATTTGCCTCGCGGTCATCATGGAAGAAAGCAAGATAGGCAAAGCGCATGTGGACACCTGCTGGATCGAGTTCGACTAGATCAAATTCGGAAGAAAGAGAGCGATCTGCGGAAAGAGGACAATCAGCAGGATCAGCAGAAGCGTCAGCGCGATGTAAGGCGCCGCAGCCATGGCAACCGTCTTGAGCGATGTGCCTTTCGGCGCAACGCCGATCATGATGAACAGCAGCAGACCAAACGGCGGCGTGGTGAAGCCGACCTCGTAGGCGAGCAGCAGGATCAGCCCGAACCATACCGGCTCGTAGCCGAATTGCTGGGCGATCGGCAGGAAGATCGGCAGCGTGATCAGCATCATCGAGACCTGATCCATGAACATGCCGAGCAGCAGGATGACGAGCACCATCATGAGCAGCATGGGATACGGTCCAAGATCGTAGCCGACGATGAACTGGATAAAGCCGTTGGAGGCGCCGGAGAAGGCGAATATCTGCGAGAACGTCGTCGAAGCCGAGATGATCAGGAAGGTCATGCCGGTGACCTTCATCGCATCGTCCAGCGACTTCCAGACAACCGACCAGCTGAACCGTCGGTAGACAACCAACAAGGCGAAGACGGCGGCACAGCCGAGGCCTGCCGACTCGGTCGGGGTCGCTATTCCAAGGATGATCGTGCCGACCACCATGAACACGATGACGCTCATCGGAATGATGTTGACGGCGACCGCCCTCACCTTCTCGGCCGCGGGAACGGCGGGTACCGGATAGTGCGGAGCGGCGTCCGGATCGATCTTTGTCTGCGCGAAGATCAGCGCCGCATACATGACAACGAGCAGCAGTCCAGGCAGAGCCCCCGCGATGAGCAGCGCGCCGACGTCGATCTGGGCCAGCGAGCCGAGCAAGACGGCCAGCGAGGATGGCGGGATGATGACGGCAAGGCTTCCGGCGCCAAGCACCGGGCCGTAGGCCATATGCGGCTTGTAGCCTCGCTTCAGCATCTCGGGCACCATCAGCGAGCCCATCATGCCGGTATTGGCGAGGCTCGAGCCCGACAGCGCGGAAAAGATCGTGCCGGCGGCCAGCACGACATAGGCGAGGCGTCCGCGCAGATTGCCGATGCACAGGTCGAGCGCGTAGATGACCTTCTCGCCGAGGCCGGAGCGGAAGAACAGGCTGCCCATGACGAGAAACATCGGCAGCGGGGCAAGCGCGTAGGTCGAGACAGCGTCGGAGAAGTTGGCGACCATCTGCGTCACGCCGATCGAGCCGCCGAAGAACAGATACAGCCCGATCACATTGGTGACGAAGAACGCGAAGGCGACCGGCAGCCCAAGGCCCATCAACACCAGGATGGTGCCAACGAGCACGGCGAATGGAAACAGCCAGGCCACCGGTCAGAGCCCTTCCATTTCCAGCGGATCGAGCGTGTACAGCGTGTCACGGCCGAGCAGATATCTGAGCCATTCCAGCGCCGAGAGATAGAAGGCGAGCATGATGGGCAGAAAGACCAGCCATTTCGGCATATCGAAGCTGCGCGTTTCATATTCGCCGCCCGCAACGGCACTTGTCAGCGAAGACAGAGCGACGCTGCCGAGGTAGAGGCTGACGCCGATGCAGGCGAGATAGACCAGCTTTTCAAGCACCGCCCGTGCCCGCACCGGCAGCGCCTGGCGCAGGAACTCGACGAAGACATGGCCCTTGCTGTGGACCAGCCATGGCATCGGCAGAAATGCCGCGTAAAGCAGGCCGTATTCCGTCGCCGACACCGCCCAGGCAAGCGGCCTCAGGCCCAGATTGCGGACGCACACATCAGCAACCACCGCGACGATGATGAGGCCAAGCACCACTTTTGCCGCCGCCGCCAACGCAAGGCTCAGCTTCCCAATCGCTGCAAACAATCTGTCCATGCGCGACGACCCTCATGTCCACCTTGATGAAGGGGCGCACCAGCGCCCTCGGCTCGGGCTACTGGAAGAATTTCTTCAACTGATCGATGTTGGTGGGATCGCGTTTGGCCATTCTCGCCCAGCTCGCCTGCGTGGCAGCCGCCAGGAATTTGTCGCGGCCGGCGCCGGTCAAGCTGATCACCTTCTGCCCGCCGTCAATCATCGCCTGTGCCTGTTTTTCGGACTGGGCAAGGTTGGCGTCATAGCTCGCGCGCTCGTATTCGACGGCCGTGTCGGCAAGCAGCTTCTGCGCTTCGGGCGACAGCGTGTCCCATTTCGCCTTGTTGATCGAGATCAGCACGTCGGTTTTGAAGAACTGCGGGTCGACACGGTATTTGGTGAATTTGTCCCAGCCGAACGACGCATAGCCAAACACGGTATACGCGTTGGCATTGACGACGCCGCGCTCGAGCGAGGTATAGACATCCCCCGGCGCCTGCACGATCACCGTTGCGCCCAAGGATTCAAGGAAATCGCGGTAGAGCGGCGACGAGCGGATTTTCAGGCTGCCCCAGTCGATGCTGCCTTCGCTGTTGAGCTTGGGTTCGTCGACGGTGAAGACGTTGAAGCCCGAGCCCGCGTCGACATGCGCCAGCAGGTGGGCATTGGCCTTCTTCTCGAAAATTCCGCTGATGAAATCCCAGCCGCCATTGTCGCGGACCCCCCACGGCGTCTTCGTCGATGCGGAGAAAACCTCGCCTTCGGGCACGAGTTCGAGGAACTGCCCTGCCGGTGTGTCGATCACATCGATCAGGCCGCTCCTGAGCGCCGCGCCCTGCTGGATCGGCGGAATGACCTCCGGCCCGCCACGGACGTTGATCTGGACCACGCCCTTGCCCTTTTCGTTCACCTTCTGAACGAACTTCAGGAAGCTCTGCGCGTAGCCGTTCTGCGTCGGCGTAAAATGCACGGCGTTGAGGACGACCTCTTCGGCCGCGGCGCTACCCGCCACACCCGACATGAGTGCAGCCAGAACAAGGGATTTCCAAATGCGCATTGCCATACTCCCTTTGATAGTTCGTCCATGATCGGGTTCGATCTAAAATTGCAATCGCCGCGCCGCCGCGTGAACGGCGGTTAGTTGGCATCATCTCCTACTGTCAGGAACCGCCCATGCGCGTAGAAGACCGGCGATCGATGAGCGCGGTCCAGCGCAACGCCCGACACGATGCCGATGACGATCATGTGCGATGCCCGCACGATGATTTCGGCCACCCGGCATTCGAATATTGCCCGTGCGCCGACAAGCAAGGGCGCGCCGGTTTCGCCACGCACCCATGATCCGGACGAGAACCGCGCGGCGCCCTTGGCTTTGGTCATGCCGCCAAAGGCACGTACAACGTTCTCCTGGTCGCCGGCGGGAAGATTGACCGAAAACGGCGAGCCTTCGCGAATGGCCGAGGCAAAGGTGCTGCCGCGGTTGACGCAGGCCAGCAGGGAAGGCGGCTCGGCGCTGAACGAACAGAGGGCCGTCGCCGTGATACCGCAAAAACCGATCTCGTCATGTTCCGACGCGAGGATGGCGACCGAGCCCGCCACGGCCCGCATAGCCTGCTTGAAGGCGCGCGGATTGATGGCGTCGTGCCCATCCACCCACGGCGTCGGAATGGCGGCCGCCGGCATCAATTTACTCGAAGCCCGGCCTGGCGCATCAGCGGCAGCACGCGGTCGCAGAAGAATGGCAATTCGTAGGTGTAGTTGACGAATGTGAGGGCGGCGCCGGAATAACCCTGGTCCATGATCTCGGTGAGGTCGTCGACGATCTTTTCCGGCGTGCCGATGAGTGGGAAGGTTCCGGCACCGCCGGCGAACCTTTGCCGATATTCGGTGAAAGCCTTCGCATCGTGCGAGTTCGCGAATTCCTTCTTCTTGCGCATGTGCTCGTCGACCGCACCCTCGTCCGCGCATTCCAGCGCGTAGTGCCGGTAGTAATCCTCGGCTTCCTGCTGGGTCTCCCGGCAGACGACGTGACAAACCGTATAGACGCCGACTTCGCGCCCGACTTCGGCCGCGCGGTTGGTGATGTCGACCACATGCGCACGGCCGTCGGCAATTTCGGAAAAGGTCGAAAACAGATAATCGCAGTGGCGCGCTGCGTAGTTGCGCCCCGGCGCGCCGAAGGCGGCGTTCATGGTCACCGGTCGCGGCGCCTGCAGGCTTGGCGGCCGGCTGACGACGCCCTTCAGATCATAGAACTCGCCGCTGAAGTCGAACGGCTCCCTCGATTGATAGGCACGCACGATGATGTTGATCCATTCCTCGGCCTGATCGTAGGTCCGCTCGCCGACCGTCTGCCCGAACATGGCGAACTCATCCGGGTTCCAGCCGCAGACGATGTTCAAGCCGGCACGCCCGTTGGAGATGTGGTCGACCGTCGCCAGCGCCTTTGCAGCCTGCAGCGGATGAACCAGCGGCACATGCACCGTCATGAACAGGCCGATGTTTTCCGTGGCGACAGCAAGGCCCGCCGCCCAGGTGAACGTCTCGAACGACCATTCCCGCACATGCGTCAAACCGCCGAAGCCGCGCCAGCGGGCGATCGGCAGCAGAAACTCGAGGCCGGCGCGATCGGCGATGCAGGCGGAGTTTAGGTTGTCTTCCCAGCGGGCACGCCAGCGCTCGGGAACGGTGGTCATTGCCAGGCCGCCATCGGCATTCATTGAAAAGACGCCGAGCTTGAACCTGTTCGGCCCTTTCAGCGGGTGCTGCTTCCTGATCATGCTTTCCCCTGCCGCGACATGCCCTCACCTTCACCGTTGGAGTTTTGAAACGGTGGGCTAAGCTTCGTGAAACGCTCCTCGGCGTTCTGAATGAAGTGGGTCATGCGGTCGTAAGCGGCGACGGCGTCGCGCTTGACGAATGCCTCATAGATTGCGCGCATGCCGGCAACGATGACGGCCTGCGTCGGCTGGTGCGACAGCGTCCTTAAGCGGACGACGAGCACATGGTCGGCGAACCTTGCAATCGTTTGGGAAAGGCGCTCGTTCTCGACGGCGCCGAGCCAACAATTCCTGAATGCCGAATTGGCCTGGAAAAAGCGGTCGGCATCGCCGGCGGCGGCCGCAGCCTCGGCCTCCCGAAGCGCGGCTGCCAGCGTCTTGAGGCCAGCGGCGTCAAGTGTCCGTGCGGCGTGCGCGGCGGCCCGTGGCTCAAGCAGGCGGCGGACCTCGAAGATGTCGGCGACATCCGTCGCGGTAAGCGTGGGCAGGGTGAAGCCGCGTGTCGTGCCGACGAGATAGCCCTCATGCACCAACTGCATCAAGGCGTCGCGGACAGGCATTCTGGAAATGCCGAGCTGGGCGGCTATATCGACATCGACGAGCTTCTGGCCAGGCGCCAATTCGCCATGCTGTATCGTCAGCCGGATTTGTTGATAGACCTGGGCACGCAGATTGCCATCGCCAACCCGTTTGAGCTCTATCGTTTCCGTCATCCACGCCTTCCCATGCGAAGATTTCGTATATTGTTTGAGGCTGTGTTCTCGCAGTCGTGCCGTTTGAAATGCAGCCACGTGTCGGCAGAAATCCACCTATCAGCCATGTTCCCGGCTCAAGTGGAGCATAGGCTGGATCACCTGGCAAGATGTTTTAAGTTTATAATGTATACTGTTTGAGTTCGCCGTCCGGAGGGCAAAGGGTCACGCCATCCGTGCGGTCGCGCCGCGCGACGGCGGGGAGAGCCAGCGATCCGCGCGGTTCGGTAAAAAGCGTACAGACGTTTTTCCGTGACACATCGAAGTTGACGGATTTAACTAAAATTACTTGCGATCTGCGCGCGCCGGCACGCCCACCCCGATCCCTCGCCGGTACGCATTACTGGATCGCCCGCCGTATCGAAAGGTGCGGCGGGCTTTTCGTTTCGTTTGGCGGGGAGGCGCTTATGCGAGACTTGCCCAGGAATATCGACGCCGACGTCGTGATCGAAATCAGCAAGCTGCTCGACGACCGGGCGAAGTCCGTGCCGGTGCCGGTGCACAAGCTGGCGGCGATGATCCGGCTGGGCGTCGAGACGCGTCTGACCGATCACTCCATCGAGGAGCTGATCGTGGAAATGGCCGCGACGCGGGGGCTTCCGATGCTGTTTGATTTGCCGGTGGTCGACAACGTCGTGCCGATTGCCTCGGCGCGCCGTCCCCGCTGACACTTCGCTCGAACCTCACCGGTCGTCGCGTCGCCGCCCGACTTCACTTGTCCTGATGCGCGGACCGGGTGTCGCCTTTCTTTTCGGGGTCGTGGGTATGGTGGCTGTCGCGTTCGCCGCCGCCGCCGGAGACCTTGCTGTGGCTGCGACGGTCGGAGTCGGCCGGCGGCTTTTCGACGCTCAGCGGCTTCTTGGCGTTTTCGTGCGCGGCGCCGGGACCGCCCTGGCGGATGCTGGCAGGAGTCTTCTTCGACGTGGACATGACCTAGCGATCCTGGACGTTGCCTTGATGGGTGGTGTTGACCTTCGTATTGCCTTGCTGGCCCTGCTTGTCGGGATCCGGCACGGTCGATTGCGGCGCCTGGTCGGCTGCTACCGGTTTTTTGTCACCGGCGCCCTTTGGGCTCAGGTTCTTCGGCGGCACAGGGGGAGGTTTTGTGCTCATGGCGTGTCTCCTTCCGCCACCCAAACAAGCGGCTCGGGAGAAAGGTTCCCGATGGCCCGGTCCGAACGGCAATTGCCGCGAATAGCCGGGCCCGCAGGCCGTGGCTTGGCCGGCGGGATCCAGGATTTATTTCTTGATGATGTTTCCGTTGTTCAGATCGAAGGCCTGAGCACCGAACGCCTGCCTGAAGAAATCCTCCTGCAGATCGCCCCATTCGCCAAGATAGGCGCCGCAATTGCTGCAATAGATCGGCGTCGAATCCTTCGGGTTGTCGGGAATTTCCATCAGGATCGTCCCACACGCCTTGCAATCGAGCTTGTCATCCAAACGGCGGCCCATTGGCCTATAATTGCGCGTTTTCGGCCGCGCGCCAATTGTCGTATTCGTACGAAACTGCGAACGGTACGTTTTCCACCTGCAGGCGGGCAGCAGGCTAGCGGTCCGCCGGATTTCCGAACGGGGGATCGCGCCGCCTCGAATACCTTCCCAGCCGCGTCAGCTCGTCTGGAAAGTCGACCCAGGGAAGCCTCATGTCCCAATATGCGTGGGCCTGCGGCGGAAACCGTTCGGGGTGGTCGAGAAAGCCGATCGACAGATAGAGTTCGTCGGGCAGGCCCTGGTCGACATAGCCGATCGATGTTCCGCAATCCGCACAGAAGGACCGAAGCACGCCTGGGGTTTTCGAAAAGGTCTTCGGCGTGCCGGTGAGCAATGTGAATTCGGAAGGCCGATAGCCGACCCACACCGATAGCGGGCTTCCTATCGCCTTGCGGCAGTCGTCATCGTGATCGGAGCAAACCCAGAACGGCTCGCCGCGCATCTCCGCCGTTATGGCGCCGCAAAAACAGGACCCCGTTTCAGTTCGTGGCATTGCCTGCCTTCATTGCTGAGTCTCACTCATTGCTGGCCTGGCATTTCGGTATTTTCCTTGGGGTTCTTCTTGATGCCGGCGGCAGGCGAGGTGTCGGCCGGAGCATTGCCACCCTGGTTCTGCTCAGGGGCTCTTTTGAGCGGCGAAGTTCGCCAGCCCATATCGCCGTACAAAAAACCGATGAGAAAGCCGACGATGATGATGGCCGAAATCACCATCGCAATTAACGCGTTACGTCGCTCCATTTCGCGCGGCTCCTTTCTTCGGGCCGAACAAACGATGGCGGAAATGGTTCCGGCGAGACGGAACGGACCCGGCCCGGAACATTCAGCCTTACGGCGGGTTCTTATGCATGCTCTTCTTACAGGGAGTGGCTCGCATGAAACCCGCCGTAACCGATCGCATCGAAACCAAGAAATACGACCACCCGACAGGCGGCTGGGGATCGCTCAAATCCCTGGTCCGCAAGGCGCGCGGCGAAGGCCTGCTGTTGTCCGGGATATGGAGCACGCTGCTCAAGCAGAACAAGGCCGACGGCTATATGTGCGTGTCTTGCTCATGGGCAAAGCCAGCCCAGCCGAGGCCTTTCGAATTCTGTGAAAACGGCGCCAAGGCGACGATGTGGGACCAGACCAAGCTGCGCTGCGAACCCGCTTTCTTCGCCGAGCATTCGGTGACGGAACTGCTCGATTGGCCGGACCACGATCTTGAGAAGCAGGGCAGGCTTACCGAGCCCATGCGCTACAATGCCGCCACCGACCGTTACGAGCCGGTTTCCTGGGACGATGCATTCCGCGACATCGCTGCCGAACTGCGGCGGCTCGATCCCAAATCGGTGGTGTTCTACACGTCCGGCCGGGCCTCGCTCGAGGCCTCGTTCATGTACCAGCTTTTTGCGCGGATCTATGGCTCTTCGAACCTGCCCGATTCGTCCAACATGTGTCATGAATCGACTTCGGTCGGCTTGCCGGAATCGATCGGCTCGCCGGTGGGGACCGTGCAGCTCGAAGACTTTGCGAAATGCGACATGATGTTCTTCTTCGGGCACAACACCGGGGTGACGGCGCCGCGCCTGCTGCATCCGCTGCAGGAGGCACGTCAACGCAACGTGCCCGTCTTCACTTTCAATCCCTTGCCCGAGCGGGGACTGAAGCGCTTCAAGAATCCGCAAAACCCCCTCGACATGCTGTCGCCCGGACCGGGTACCAAAATGTCCAGCGACTACTTCCAGGTTCGTTCGGGCGGCGATATCGCCGCGATGACGGGTATCGCCAAGGCGTTGCTGGCGCTCGACGACGACGCCCGCGAAAGCGGCAGGACGCGTATCCTCGACACGGCTTTCATCGCCGAACACACGCATGGCTTCGCCGAATTCGAAGCCTTCCTGCGCAAAACCCAGTGGAGCGATATCGTCGCGCGATCCGGCATTGCGCAGACCGACCTGGAGCATGTCGCCGAGGTCTACAGCCATGCCAACGCGGTGATCAGCAATTACGGCATGGGCCTGACCCAGCATCGGCACGGCACCGAGAACGTCCAGATGCTGTGCAACCTTTTGATGCTGCGCGGCAATATCGGAAAACCCGGCGCCGGCATTTCGCCGCTGCGCGGCCATTCCAATGTCCAGGGGCAGCGCACCGTCGGCATATCGGAAAAACCCGAGCTCGTCCCGCTCGACAAATTCGCCGAGTTCTACGCCTTTGAACCGCCGCGCGAAAAAGGCCTCGATACGGTCGAGACCTGCGAAGGCGTCATCGACGGATCGGTCAAGGGCTTCGTCGGACTCGGCGGCAATTTCGTGCGGGCCGTTCCGGAAACCGGCCTGGTCGAGAAAGCCTGGCGTGGGCTCGACCTGCATGTCGAGATCGCGACCAAGCTCAACCGCAGTCACCTGATCGCCGGCCGGAGAACCTATTTGCTGCCTTGCCTGTCACGGCTGGAAAGAGACCATCAGGCAAGCGGCGACCAAAGGGTGTCGGTAGAGGATTCCACCGCCTGTATCCACGGCTCGTTCGGATCGCGACCTCCGGCTTCGCCGCATCTGCTTTCAGAGCCCAGGATCGTCGCCGAACTCGCCAAGGCCACGGTGCCGGGCAGGAGTTCGATCCCATGGGATGAGTGGGTTGGCGATTATTCCCGCATCCGCGACGAAATCGAGCGCTGCTACCCCCAACATTTCCGCGACTTCAACGAGCGTTTCCTGACGCCCGGCGGCTTCCATCGCGACATCAAGGCGAGCAAGCGGGTGTGGGAGACGCCGAACAAGAAGGCCAATTTCAAGCTGCCAAGTGGCCTTGAAACCGATCCTGACATCGATGTCGCCGGCGATGATGTGCTGACACTGATCACGGTGCGCTCCAACGACCAGTTCAACACGACCGTCTACGGCTACAACGACCGGCTGCGCGGCATCAGCGGCACACGCATGGTGCTGTTGATGAATGAAAAGGATATCCAGCGCCTCGGTTTGAGCGCGGGACAGGAGGTCGATCTCGAAGCCAACGCGCGGGACGGTGTGGAGCGCCGCGTGCACGGACTGCGCATCACGCCTTACTCGGTGCCGGAGGGAAATTGCGCCGGTTACTACCCCGAGCTCAACCCGCTGGTTCCTTTGTGGCACAGAGCCGAGAGGGCTCATGTTCCGGCGGTCAAATCGGTACCGGTGCGGATATTGCCATAGGCGTTCGTCGTTCGCGGCAGGCACGCACCACGCCGATGTGACCTGGCGCCACTTTCAATCGCGACCTCAGCCGGCTCGCGCGAGTTCATCCACAGCATTCAGGATCGCACTCTGGCTCGCCGGCTTCTGCACCATCCTGCAAGCGCGGAACCCGGCTGGAATCTCGCGTTCGCCAAAGCCTGAGAGGAAGGCGAACGGAACACCGCGCGTCCGTAACGCTTCCGCGATCGGATAGCTGGTCTCGTCGTTCAGCTGGATATCCAGCAACGCGGCGTCGATCCCGCCTTCGCCAACGAGCCGGAGTGCCGCCGTTACCGACGAAACAGGTCCAACCACCTGATGGCCGGCTTTGCGCAGGTAAGCCGCCGCGTCGTCGGCGATCAGCCATTCGTCCTCGACGATCAGCACACGCATCTTTCCGGTCACGACGAGCCCTCACGGGTCAGAGGGAATGCGATTTCCGCCTCCAAACCATTTGAGTGGAAAGTTGTTTCAACCTTTCCGCCCAGCCGGTAGCCGATTTCTCCGCGCAGAAGGGTAAGGCCGAAGCCGCTGTCGGTTGGCTCCTTGACGCGGGGGCCGCCCTTCTCGCGCCAAGTGAGCCTGAAGGTTCCGTCCGCCACCGACCATTTCACGACTATCCGCCCGGCAGGTTTCGAAAGTGCGCCATATTTCGCGGCATTCGTCGCAAGTTCATGGATTGCCATGCCGAAGGAAAGCCCTTGTACCGGCTTGAGGCTCACCCGTTTGCCATGGAGTTCGAACCGTTCGGCCCCGAAGGGATCGAGTTCCTGGCGCAGCAGTTCCTCGACGGAAGCTTCGGTCCAGCTTTCTCGCGAGAGCAGACTGTATGCTCGTGACATCGCCTGCAGGCGGCCGATCAAGGCGTCGGCGAACTCGTCTTTCGACGCCGAGTTTTCACGTGTCCGGTTGGTGATGCTGGCGACGACCGCCAGCATGTTCTTGACGCGATGGTTCAGCTCCGAGATGAGCACCTGCTGACGCTCTTCCGCCTGCGCCAGCGTCGTCACGTCGATCATGGTCACGACCACGCCTTGGACGCCGCCGCTCTTGTCCCGATAAGGGTTGATGCGAACCAGGTGAAACCGGCCGTTGTCATCGCGCGCAAGGTGATGGTTCAGGGTCTCTCCCGTCTCGAACACCGCCTGGATGTGCCGCTTCAACTCGGGGTAGTCGAGTCGGCTCGAAAGATCGGTCAGCGGGCGGCCGACATCGGACGGACGCAAGTTGAAGAACGACGACGCGGCGGGAGTAAAGGTCCGCACCACAAGGTTGCGGTCGAGGAAGATGGTGGCGATTTCCGTGCTTTCGAACAAGTTTCTGAGATCGCTGTTGGCGCGATCGAGTTCCTCTATCTTGCCGGTCAGCTCCGCGTTGATGGTGTTTAGCTCTTCATTGAGCGACTGCATCTCCTCCTTCGAGGCCTCAAGCTCCTCATTGGTCGACTGCGCCTCTTCATTGACGGAGACGAGTTCCTCGTTCGAAGATTTTACTTCCTCCAGCGCGGTTTCGTATTCCTCGATGGTCGATTGCAGCCGCTCGCGTGTGTCGCGCAACTCCCGCTCGAGATCGGCCGCGTCGTCGGTGCCGCGGCTTTCGTGTGCCGGCTCGGGGCGTAGCTGGGCCTGTCCCACCGGATTGAACAGGACGAGGTAGAGGGGCTCGCCATTACCGCGTTCCGTGTATGGCTCGACCGTCAATGTAATGAACTGAAGCTGTCCGTCGTCTTCCTCGACCGCTATGTTCTCCCGCACGACCGTGCGGCGCGTCGTGGCTGCTTCCCGCAATGCGGCGCGCAGTTCCAGTCTCAGCCCGTGGCGGGCCTGGGTCAGCAACTGCCGGCTCGGGGCGCCTTGCGGCGCTTCCAGATATTTGCCCGTCCGCGCCGAATAGTAGACGATGTCGCCATCGCCATTGACCAGAACGTGAGGCGGGGCGAACCGCTCCAGCACCTGAGCCTCGATCGCCTGGCGCAGTGAATGGCTGGCCGCATCCTTCTTCGAGCCGCCGCGTCCGACCGGAAGGGCACCCGTGCGGCCATTGCCGATCAGGACCGGCGGCCGCGGCGTGGCATGTTCCCGCGCCTGGAATATCCGCTGCTTCTTGTCGACCGTGGCGAACAGGTCACCGTGCTGACCGATGGTTTCCGAGGTCCCGAGGAACAGATAGCCGCCCGGGCGCAGCGCGTAGTGGAAGATCGGGATGACCCGGTTCTGGATCTGCGGGCCGAAATAGATCAGCAGGTTGCGACACGAAATCATGTCGATGCGCGAGAACGGAGGATCGCGGATAATGCTGTGCGGCGAAAAGATGCACAGTTCGCGCACCTCCTTGCCGAGCACATAGCTCTCGCCGTCACTGTGGAAAAAGCGTTGCCTGCGCTCGGGCGAAAGCCCGTGCAGCAGCGCTTCTGGATAACGTGCCGCACGCGCCACCGCGAGCGCCGGCTCATCGATGTCGGTCGCGAATATCTGGACGCGCGGTGGCGCCGAAAGCTTCTCCATGCGCTCGCGCATCAGGATGCCGATCGAGAACACCTCCTCGCCGGTGGCGCAGCCGGGCACCCACACACGCACCGCATCGGAGGCGTTCTTGCCTTCGAAAATCTGCGGTATGATCTTGTCCTCCAGCAATTTGAACGCTTCGGCGTCGCGAAAAAAGCTGGTGACGTTGATGAGGAGGTCGCGAAACAGCTTCGCCACCTCGTCCGGATCCCTTTTCAGCCGTTCTGTGTAGGTGGTGATCGACTGCAGCTGCGTTATCTGCATGCGCCGCTTTACGCGACGCAGGAACGTCTTGGCCTTGTAGCCGGAAAAGTCGTGACCGGAATGGCTGCGCAAAATGGCGTAGATTTCATCGCGGGCTCGATCCATCTCGGCCTTGTGTTCGTCGTCTGCTTCGGTCAGCCCGTTCAGCACGTCGAAACCGCGGACAAACGCCTGAAGCTTTGCACCGATCTGCTCGGCGGGCGCCGCTATGTCGATCAGGCCGCTCGAAATCGCGCTCTGCGGCATGGCTGGATTGCGCGGGCCGGAACCGTTGGAGGCCTGGGCAATGGTCAGCCCGCCATGCTCCTTGATTGCCCTGGCGCCGAGCGTGCCGTCCGAATCGCCACCCGACAAGATAATGCCGACGGCATACTCGCCCTGGTCCTCGGCCAATGCGCTGAAGAAGATATCGATCGGCTTGCGCTCGCGGCTGAACGTGTTCGGCCGGCGCAGCGAAAGCGCGCCCTTACGGATGGTGAGGACGACGTTTTGCGGCATCACATAGACCTGGTCGGGTTGGACCGCTGCCCCCTCCTCGGCCACCAAGACCGGCATTTCGGTATAACGTCGGATGACCTCGTGCAGCAGGCTTTCCCGCTCCGGGCTGAGGTGCGTGACGACGACGAACGCCATGCCGGTGCCGCCGGTCATTCCCTTGAACAGGCCCTCCATCGCCGGAATGCCGCCGGCCGATGCACCGACGCCGACTATGGGAAACCTTCCATTCTGGGATGCCACGCCAAGCCCCTGGTAACAGCCGCGAACACAAAGCCGTCAAATCGGGCCTCAGACCCTAATCACGCCTCAGACTAAGACCGGGCCGAGCCTGAGGCCAGTAAATAGTCCAGTAACGGAACAAAGCACCGCGGCTGGGCATTAACATTTGACTTCGGAGGCGGTTCCAATGGCAAGACGACCACCTGAAATAAAGCCGGCCAAGCGAATCCTGTTGCCCTCGCCGGATCTGACCAAGTTCCCGGTATCTGAAAACATCCCGCCTCGCCTGCTCGCGCTCGCGGAACGATTGCAAGAGGTCCTGGCCCGCCATTTTGCGGAAGTCCGCGCCGACAGCCCTAAATCCCGCAGGAAGAAGGAACAATGAGGTGCGCGACCTGCAAGGCTTGCATATCCTGATCGTCGAGGACGAATGGATGCTGGCGGGCGATCTTGCACGTTACTTCAGCAAGATGGGCGCCGTGGTGCTTGGCCCGGTGGCGACGGTCGAACAGGCATCAAAACATACGGACGAGGCGGAGGCCGCGATCCTGGACGTCAATCTCAACGGACGACGGGTATTCCCGATCGCCGACGAGTTGATGCGCCGTGGCGTGCCGTTCGTGTTTTTCAGCGGCGACGAAGACATCGTTATTCCTGAGCGCCTTCGCTATGCCAGCAGCCTCCGAAAATCCTCGAACGGCCAGGCTGTCTTCGATGCTCTCTTCCCAGCCGAGACGTCGGCATCGAAAGGAGGCCGATTGTCGGAGCCCTCGGACGACGTATTTTCGCTGCTGCCCAAGCTCAGGCTCGCGGCGCGCCTGCTGCTGGGAGATGTGGAGGCCTCCGACCGGCTGGTCGAGCGAACGCTCGAACAGGCCATCGGCGAAATCGACAAGAGACGATCCGGCTCCTCCACGGAGGACTGGCTCAACGGCATCATGCGAAACATCGTCAGGGCACGCGGGCCAAACCTGCTGCACTGACCGTGGCCGCTGTTTGCCGCGATCCTACTTCCGGCTGCGTTCGACGAATTTGTTGAAGCGGCTGGTCTTTCCGCCGCTGGTCTCATCCTGGTAGAGGAAGGCCAGTTCGTTCTCATCGAAGATCCTGAAGAACTCGTCCCATTCGACAGGCTCGAACGTCTCTTCAGGCTCGCCGAAGTCGATGCGCAGTATGCCTCCCTCGCCCTTGGTGCGCACCACCGCCGGTCGCCCGTCGCGGTTCTCGGCCCAACGGCGGATTTCGTCGTGATCGGTGGTCGTCTTGGATTCAGACATCGCAATCTCCCTTCGATTCCACCGCAGGCCGCGAGATCTCACGCGTTGCTCCGGTCTGCCCTCACACAACCAGCAGATGCATTGCTGCCCGGCATGTGCGCGCGGTTGGTTGATTATGGCTCCTAACACCAAGCGCGCTTCGATGTTCCCGTGCCCAGCCCAAGGCGGGGTCGCTTTCGGAGCGCAGCGTTCCGGGAACTTTGTTGAAGCAAGGGAACAAACCTTTCGCCCGGAAGTTTGGGGCGGCAAAGCCATTCGTATGAGGAGTTGTCGTGAAACGTATACTGGTCACGGGAGGCTGCGGTTTTATCGGCCGCCACGTCGCCCAGGAACTCGTTGAACATGGCTATGGGGTTTCAATTCTCGATGCGCTGCTGGACCAGGTGCATGGTGGCGAGGCAATCAGCCTGCCGCCAGGCGCCAAGCTGATCAAAGGCGACGTTCGCGATCGCGACGCCATCTCAGAGGCGGTCGACGATGTCGACGCGATCATTCACCTGGCGGCTGAAGTGGGCGTCGGCCAGTCCATGTACGAGATCGCCCGCTATGTCGGCGCCAACGACCTCGGCACCGCCACGTTGCTGGAAGCGCTGATCAAACGCCCGATCGAACGGATCGTCGTTGCTTCGTCGATGAGCGTCTATGGCGAGGGTCTCTATGCGACGCCGGACGGCCGGCGCATCGACAATGCAAGACGGCAGCCGGACGATATCCGCAGCGGCCAATGGAATCCCCTGTCCCCGGAAGGTGAAGTCCTGTCGCCGCTGCCGACCGACGAACAGAAACCGGTCGATCTCGCCTCAATTTACGCGCTGACGAAATACGCCCAGGAACGCGCCGTACTGATCTTCGGCGAAGCCTATGGGGTCGATGCGGTGGCGCTGCGCCTGTTCAATGTCTTCGGCGCCGGACAGGCGCTCTCGAACCCGTATACCGGCGTCCTGGCGAACTTCGCCGCGCGCATCGCCAACGGCCAGCGGCCGCTGATCTTCGAGGACGGCGAACAGCAGCGCGATTTCGTGCATGTACGCGACGTCGCCCGCGCCTTCCGGCTGGCGCTGGAACAGCCGCAGGCACGCAGCCACGTCATCAACATCGGCAGCGGGCGAGCCTACGCGGTCAGCGACGTCGCCCGGCTGCTCGCCGAAGCGATGGGCGTGCCTGGCCGCCAGCCGGAAATCCTCGGCAAGGCACGCTCCGGCGATATCCGCAATTGCTTTGCCGACATCTCCAAGGCGCGCGAACTGCTCGGCTTCCAGCCGCAGTACCGGCTGGAGCATTCGCTCGGCGATTTCGTCGCCTGGGTGCGCAACACGGTCGCCATCGATCGCAGCGCCGAGATGAAGCGGGAACTCGAAGCGCGAGGGCTGGTATCATGAGACCGGAGTCACCCGATTTTCGCGAAATGCCCATCGCCATTATCGGCGGCAGCGGCTTCATCGGCTCCAACCTCGCCGACAGCCTGTTGTCGGATGGCGAGCCGGTGCTGGTCATCGACAACCTGAGCCGTCCCGGCGTCGAGCAGAACCTGGAATGGCTGACGCAAAAGCACGGCAGCCGCCTGACCATCGAAATCGCCGATATCCGCGACGCCGAGGCGCTCGCGCCGCTGGTGGCGCGTTCAAAGGCGGTTTTCCACTTTGCAGCGCAGACCGCCGTCACCACGAGCCTGGTTCGACCGGACGAGGATTTCGACGTCAACCTGCGCGGGACGTTCAACGTCCTGGAAGCCGCTCGCCGCAGCGGCAAGCGCACCCCCGTCGTTTTCGCCAGCACCAACAAGGTCTATGGCCGCCTCGCCGATCTCGCCATGCGCGAAGAGGACGGCAGATACGCGCCTCGCGACGCGGCCATCCATGCGCACGGCATCGACGAGACGCGCGGCCTCGATTTCTGCACGCCCTATGGCTGCTCCAAGGGCGCGGCGGACCAGTATGTCCTCGACTACGCCAAGTCATACGACCTGCCGACGGCGGTGCTGCGCATGAGCTGCATCTATGGACCGCGCCAGTTCGGGACGGAGGATCAGGGCTGGGTCGCCCACTTCCTGCTTAGCGCCTTCTCCGACCGGCCGATCACCATCTATGGCGACGGCAAGCAGGTGCGCGACATCCTACACGTTGCCGATGCGGTCGCGGCCTATCGCGCCGTGCTCGACCGGATCAAGGAAGTCAGCGGCCAGGCATTCAATCTCGGCGGCGGACCACAAAACGCCGTCAGCCTGCGCATGCTGCTGAAGGAGATTCGCGACATAACGAAACGGGACGTTTCGATACGTTACGACCGCGAACGCACCGGCGACCAACCGTTCTTCGTCGCCGACACACGCGCGATCGAGGCGCTGGGATGGAAAGCGCACGTCCCGTGGCAAAATGGCATCCGCGACCTCGCCGACTGGCTGCAGCGTCATCGCCTCGACCCGCATCCCGAACCGGCGAGGTACGTGGCATGAAGGTCGCCCTGGTCAATCCGTCCTGGACGTACCAGGACAGCATCTATTTCGGCTGCCGCCAGCCGCATCTGCCGCTCGAACTCGGCTATTCGAAAGCGCTGCTCGAAGCCACCGGCCACGAGGTGCTGATACTGGACGGGCAGATCCAGAAGCTCGACAACGCCGCGCTCGCCGATCGCGTCGCCGCATTCGAGCCTGGCATGACCGTCGTCAGCACCGCGCCGACCTACCTGTTCTGGCGCTGCGCACCGCCCGAGTTGCGCGTGCCGGCCGATTTCCTCAATCATCTTGCCGGGCGCGGCGGTCGCACCGTCGCCGTCGGGCCGCATGGCTCGGCGACGCCGACGCCGACTTTGCGCAAGCTTGGCGTCGACATCGTCGTGCGCGGCGAATGCGAGGAAGTGGTCGCGGAACTTGCCCGGCGCGACGACTGGACTGCGGTGCCGTCCACGGCCCATTTCGAGGATGGAGAACTGGTCTCGAACGGCGGCGTGCATGCGAGCTCGTTCATCGATCACCCGCCGCTCGAATGGCCATCGGACTGGATTGCCGCGCATTCGCACCACCATCACCGCTTCGACGACAACCAGGTCGGCTTTGGCGCGGAGGTCGAGGCGTCACGCGGCTGCCCGTATAATTGCAGCTTCTGCGCCAAGATCGATTTCCGCGATGCCTATCGCCGCCGGAACCACGAAGCAGTGATCGCCGAGATCGACCGGCTGATCGCACAGGGTGTCGGCTACATCTACTTCATCGACGAGATCTTCCTGCCGCAAAAGGCATTGCTGGAGGCGCTGGTCGACCGCGATGTGAAGTTCGGCGTGCAGACCCGTATCGACCTCTGGAAGCCGGAATTGCTGAAGCTGCTCGGTGCCGCCGGCTGCGTCTCGATCGAGGCGGGCCTGGAAAGCCTGACTGTGGAAGGCCGCGCCATGCTGGCAAAACGCTGCCGTTTGGGCACCGAGGAGCTGGCCGCGTTGCTGGTCGACGCAAGGCGCCACGTGCCGTTCGTCCAAGCCAATCTGATCGGCGTGGTCGAGGACGATCCCGCGCTCGTCGATTATTGGCGAAAGCACCTGATCGACAACGGCGTTTGGGCCAACGAACCGGTGCCGCTCTACCCTTATCCGAGTTCGCCCAGCTATCGCGAACTTTGGGGCGAGCCGGACGATCTCGCCTGGGAGCGCGCGCATGAACATTACCTCGCATCCTTCCGAACGTTCAGCGACATCCAGGAGAAGCGTCCGCGTCCGCTGGCTGAATTGGAGGCCACATGTTGCGGACACTGAGCCCGCCGCGTCGCATACTGATGACCGTCGATGCCGTCGGTGGCGTCTGGCGCTATGCGCTCGATCTGGCCAGGCAACTGGTCGCCGGCGGCGACAGCGTCGTGCTTGCCGGGCTTGGTCCGGAACCGTCCAGGCAGCAGGCGGAGGAGGCCCGGTCATTCGCGGCGCTGACATGGCTCAACACGCCGCCCGACTGGATGACCCGCAACGAGCACGACCTCGACACATTACAGCAGGAGCTGCACCCGCTCATACGTGACTACGCCGTCGAAATCGTCCATCTCAACGCGCCGACGCAGGCCGCGGGGCTCGATGTGCCCTGCCCGGTCGTGACGGTGTCGCATTCCTGCGTGGTGACATGGTTCCACGCCGTCAAGGGACAGGCGGCGGACGGCGAATGGACCTGGCAGAAGGACCGCAACCGGCGCGGTTTCGACAAAGCAGGCATTATCGTTGCACCCAGCCGCAGCCATGCCGACATGCTCGAAACCTGCTACGGGCCGATCGCGCGCCTGAGCGTCGTCGGCAACGGGGCGCGGCCCGGCGCGAAGAGCGAAAGACGGGAATCGGTGGTTTTCGCCGCCGCGCGCTGGTGGGACGAAGGAAAGAATGCGGCGGTGCTGGACCAGGCCGCCTCCCTGACGCAATGGCCGGTCTTCGTCGCCGGCTCCTTGCAAGGCCCGGACGGCCAGCATGTTGGCTTCAGTCACGCCGTTCCCGTCGGACCGGTGCCACATGAGGAAGTGCGCTCGCTGATGGCGCGGGCAGGCATTTTCGTATCGCCGTCGCTCTACGAACCGTTCGGCCTGGCCACGCTGGAAGCCGCGATGTCGAAGACGCCTTTGGTGCTCGCGGATATCTCGACCTATCGCGAATTGTGGGACGGGGCGGCCATGTTCTTCGACGCGCGCGATCCGGGCGATCTCGCCAGATGCGTCAACAGCCTTTGCAGCGACGCGCAGCGCCGGCGAGAGCTCGGTGAAGCAGCGGCTCGCCGAAGCCGCAGATTTTCATTGGCAAGACAGGCGACCGCCATGCGCGGCGTCTACGACAAGGCGGCCCTGGCCACCATGGCGGATAATTGATTATGCGATTTTTATTCTACACCCATTCGATCGTGTCCGACTGGAACCACGGCAACGCACATTTCCTGCGCGGCATCATGCGTGAGCTGGTCGCGCGCGGGCACCAGGCTATCGCGCTGGAGCCCGCCGACGGCTGGAGCCGGTCGAACCTGCTGGCCGAGAAAGGGTCCTTCGCAATCGAGCGATTCCGGAAGGACTTTCCCGAGTTGATGCCGGTGACCTACGATGCCGCTTTCGACCACGAAGCCTGGATCTCCGACGCCGATGTGGTGATCGTGCATGAGTGGACCGAGCCGGACCTTGTTGCGCGGCTGGGCAGGGCGAAAGCAACTGGCGGGCGTTTCACGCTGCTGTTCCACGACACGCACCATCGCGCTATCTCGGCTACGCAAGCGATTTCCGCCTTGCGGCTTGAACATTACGACGGCGTGCTCGCCTTCGGCGAGGCGCTGCGGGAAAGCTATCTTCGCGCCGGATGGGGCAAGCGGGTCTTCACCTGGCATGAAGCAGCCGATGACCACCTGTTCCAGCCGCATCCTGAAATCGAGCGCAGCGCCGACCTTATCTGGATCGGCAATTGGGGCGACGACGAGCGCAGTGCCGAAATCAGGGAGTTCCTGGTCGGCCCGGTGCGTGAACTCGGCCTGAGCGGAACCGTCCACGGCGTTCGCTATCCGCGGGAGGCGCTCGCCGACCTTGCGGCCGCCGGCCTGCGCTGCGAAGGCTGGATCGCCAATGCCGACGTGCCGAAGGCGTTCGCGGCGAACCGCATCACGGTTCACATCCCGCGGCGTCCATACCGCGAAAGCCTGCCCGGCATCCCGACCATCCGCATGTTCGAGGCGCTCGCCTGCGGCATCCCGCTGGTTTCGGCGCCGTGGTCCGATGTCGAACGCCTGTTCAGGCCCGGCGTAGATTTTCTGTTTGCAAACAACGGTTCCGAGATGCGGCGTCATCTTCGCGCCGTGCTGCACGACGCGGACCTCGCCGCTTCTCTGGCGACATCGGGCCTCGAGACCATCCGCTTGCGGCACACATGCCGGCACCGGGCGGATCAATTGTTCGGCGTGCTCGCCGAATGCGGGCGCCGCCAAGCCGCCGACACGATCCTTGCAAAGGAGGCCGCCGAATGAAGATCGCATTTTACGGGTCAAGCCTGCTGTCGTCCTACTGGAACGGCGCGGCCACCTATTACCGCGGGCTGCTCAAGGCCTTGGCCAGGCTCGGCTACGACATCACCTTCTATGAGCCCGATGTCTACGATCGCCAGAAGAACCGCGACATCGAGGCGCCGGACTGGTGTGCCGTCGTCGTCTACGAGGCCACTCCGCATGCCATGATGCAGGTGGCGGCGCGAGCGGCGGAGGCAGATATCGTCGTCAAGGCGAGCGGCGTCGGTTTCGCCGACGACGCACTGTTGCGGGCGGTGCTCGATCACGCCCGTGCCGATGCGCTCACCGTATTCTGGGATGTCGATGCGCCGGCGACGCTTGGCCAGTTGCGCGACGAGCCCGACCATCCGCTGCATCGCGCGCTGCAGGAAATCGACCTCGTGCTGACCTATGGCGGCGGCGACCCGGTGGTCTGGGCCTATCGGGCAATGGGGGCGGCCGAATGCGTGCCGATCTACAATGCGCTCGATCCGGAAACGCATCATCCGGTCGGCAAGGATATGCGCTTTGCCTGCGATCTCGCCTTTCTCGGCAACCGGCTGCCGGATCGCGAGGCGCGCGTCGAGGCCTTCTTCCTCGACCCGGCCGGCCGCTCCGCCGATCAGCGCTTCCTGCTCGGCGGATCGGGCTGGGGCGACAAGCAGATGCCCGCCAATGTCCGATGGCTCGGCCATGTCGGCACGCGTGACCACAATGCATTGAACGTCACGGCCAAGGCGGTGCTGAACATCAGCCGCGACAGCATGGCGGCCAATGGCTTTTCACCTGCGACGCGCGTTTTCGAGGCGGCGGGCGCCGGCGCATGCCTCATCACCGACGCCTGGCTCGGCGTCGACCTGTTCCTGAAACCCGGCGAGGAAATCCTGGTCGCGCGCGATGGCGAGGACGTCGCCGAGATCATGCAAAGCCTTAGTGCCGAACGGGCCAAGGCGATCGGGACATCGGCGCTTCGGCGCGTGCTTGGCGAACATACCTATACGACACGTGCCGTTTTGGCCGACGCCATCTTCAGGCGCCATTTCGAGCGTCCGACCGTGGAGGTGGCCGAATGACAAAGCCGCTCGACATCGTCTTTCTTGGCCTGTCGCTCTCCTCATCCTGGGGAAACGGCCACGCCACCACTTTTCGGGGGCTGCTTAAAGGTCTCCACGAACTCGGCCACCGCGTCACTTTTCTCGAACGCGACGTGCCGTGGTACGCAAGTCACCGGGATCTGCGCGATCCCGATTTCTGCGCCTTGCGCTATTATGAAACGATCGATGATCTTCGCCGCAATTTTGCGCGCTGCCTGCGCGATGCCGATATCGTGGTCGTCGGCTCCTTCGTTCCCGAAGGCCCTGAAATCATCGACGTCGTGGCATCGCTGTGCACGGGTCAGTTCTGTTTCTACGACATCGACACGCCGATCACGCTGGCAAAGCTTTCGAGCGATGATTGCGAGTACATTGCCAGGCGGCAGGTCCCGTATTTCGACGTCTATTTCTCCTTCACCGGCGGGCCGACGCTTGCCCGTCTGACGGCGGAATTCGGCGCGAGGCGGGCCGAGCCGCTCTACTGCTCCGTCGACCCTGAACGGCATCACGGAACCGGTGATCCAATCCGCTGGGATCTCGGCTATCTCGGCACCTACAGCCCCGACCGCCAGGCGACGCTGGAGACGCTGCTGTTCGAACCGGCGCGTCGCATGCCGGAGCGCCGCTTCGTCGTGGCAGGCTCGCAATATCCGCGCGAAATCGCCTGGCCGGACAATGTGGATCGCATCGAACACCTGCCGCCGGCAGATCACGCCGCCTTTTACAGCCGCCAACGCTACACGTTGAACGTCACGCGCAGTTCCATGATCGCGGCCGGATGGTCGCCCAGCGTGCGCCTCTTCGAGGCCGCCGCCTGCGGTACGGCGATCATCAGCGATAGCTGGGCCGGACTGGACAGCCTGTTTCCAGAGCGGACGATCCACACGGCTCGCAGGACCGAGGACGTAGTCGGTATCCTGTCCGGGGAATCCGACGGCGCCCGGCTTGCCATGGCCAGGCAGGCGCGCGTGCTCATCCTCGCAGCTCACACAAGCATCGCAAGAGCCCGCGAATTCGTTTCGCTGCTGGCGCAGGCCAAATCGCCACGTTCTGTTCTCGATCTGGACGTCGAGAGCGCAGCATGACCCGCAGACGGGAGAAGATAGAGATGCAGCTATCAAGAAAGGCGCAACGGACCAAGACCGTGCTTGTCGCCGGCGGCGCAGGTTTCCTCGGTTCGCATCTTTGCGAGACAATGTTCCAGGCCGGCTGGCGCGTGATCTGCGTCGACAATTTCCTTACCGGCCGCATGGAGAACATAGCATCGATCGCCGATCGTCCGGATTTTCGGCTGATCAAGCAAGACATTTGCCGACCGTTGGAGCTTGGCGAACCGGTTGACCGCATCTTCAACATGGCGTGCGCGGCCTCGCCGCCGCGTTACCAGGCCGACCCGGTCCATACGACGCGGACTTGCGTCATCGGAACGCTCAATCTGCTGGAGCTCGCCGCCCGCAATGGCGCCCGGTTCCTGCAGGCGTCCACCAGCGAAATTTACGGCGATCCCGAACAGCATCCGCAGAAGGAAGACTATGTCGGCCACGTGAACTGCATCGGGCCCCGCGCCTGCTATGACGAAGGCAAGCGCACCGCCGAAACCTTATGCTTCGATTATTTGAGAATGGGAAAGGCCGATATCCGTGTCGCGCGCATCTTCAACACCTATGGTCCCAGGATGGACCCTGCGGACGGACGGATCGTTTCCAATCTGATCATGCAGGCACTCGAGAGACGGCCGCTGACGATATTCGGCGACGGGCTGCAGACCAGGTCGTTCTGCTACGTTTCCGATCTGGTCGACGGCTTGATCCGGCTGATGGAGGTCGATCCCAATCCACGCCAGCCGGTTAATCTGGGCAATCCGGGGGAGTTCACCATCCTGCAACTGGCGAGCCTGGTGAGAGGCATGACCGCAACCAAATCGGGCCTGAAATTCCTGCCGCTGCCGCAAGACGATCCTCGTCGTCGGCAACCCGACATTTCCCGCGCAAGAAAGCTTCTCGGCTGGTCGCCAAAAGTGCCGCTCAGGCAGGGTTTGATGCACACGATCGGCTATTTTGCCGAGCTTGAGACGGCGCAGATGATCGACAGAAGACGTCGAATTGCCGCCACCGTGCGTTCTGCATCAGGCCCGCTGCAAAACCTGCCGGCCTGAGGCGAGGAGCGTCTGGCCGCTGTATGATCGCGCGGTCGTTTCGGATTTGGTCACTTTTTCTCGTCGCGGGAACAACCCGTCCAGCTTCTGGTTCTGCCAAGGTACCGGGATGGAGACGATTGTGCATCCGAAGCGATCCGCCAAAGACATCGAACAAATGGCCGCAAAGGAGACGGCTGCCTTCCTGCGGCGCGCCTCTATCACCTATCTGGAATGTTGTGTGAGCCTGATGATGACGCATCTTCAGCGCGAGGAGGTAGCCGCGATCCTCGAAAAGGAAGCAGATATGCTGCGCCGGCTGGACTGATCCCGCTCGAGCGGCGGCAGGTCGCCTTGGCTTTCCAGGAAACGAAGCAGCGCGGCAGCGTAACGTCTTGCCGCGGCCGCCAGCCGGATCTGTTCCCGATCATCGCCCGATCGCTCAGCCATGCTCCACAAGCCAAGCTGGAAGGCGAGATAGCAGGGCTCGTAGTAGTGGACCAGTTTGGCATCGACGGGACGAGACGTAGTCGCCTCGACAGCTTTGCACAGTGCCGCAGTCGCCGCGTCGGAGAGGCTGTACTCGACACGGGCGCCGGCAATGTCCCAGGCGATGTCCTGGCAGCCGATCAGATCGTGCGATCGGCAATGGTCGAGGGCGTCCGTCTTGATCAGCGTTCCGCCGCGCGAAAGGATGAACTCCCACGGATGAAGCCGCCCGTCGATTTCGACCCGCTGCATGGTCTTTGGTGGAGCCTGTTTCGAGAACCAGTTCCGCAGCTCCGCCGCGCGGCTTTCGCCCAAAGCCTCGCTTGTATTCCGCACGGCCATGTCGGCAAGCGCCTTCAGCGAGGCGCCCGGTTCGGAGGCGGGCAGATTGGCTGCGCGCCAGGACAGATAGCGCGCGAGATGAGCGACCATTTTTTGTTTCGAATGCCTTGCCCGCTCCAGCGTTGCACCGTCGCTCCAGCGTTCGACGAGAAAGCCATGGCACAGCCCGGCAATTTCCGGGCCAAAGCCTGCGTCATGCAGCCTCCTGGCAGTCTCGGCCTTGTGCATTCCGATTTCACCGAGGCCGACGAATTTGACCGACCATTTTTCCCGGCCCGCAGAAGCAAGAAACTTTCGCCGCTCGAAGCGGCGGTGGACGGGTGGCCAATGATCCTGCGAGCCATAATGCAAGCGACGCCACTCTCCGGCGGATATTTCCATCAGGCTGACCGCTGTGCGGCCGATCGTCCTGGCCACCCAATCCCGCAGCGCCGGCAGAGCGGATCCCGCGGGGAAAGTCCGTTCGAAATCCGCTGTGTGTTGTTGGCAAACCGTCCATGCCTCACGGATGTCCGCCGATGCCTCGGCCCCCGGCCCACCCGAATGGCTGGGGAACAGATGGATGCGCCCGGCATCGATATCCAGCGCTTGCAGCCATGCGACGACGGCGTGAAACGAGCTGCCGGACAGGCCCGGGCCCTCATCGACGATGGCAAAGCGGGCCGACGGCTTCGCCATCCAGCTACCGATCAACTCCGGATCGGCGGCAAGCCGCCTGCGAAACGGATGACCGGTCGGACGGACGCTGACGGGTGCCGGTGCGCCGATGGCTGCAGCCACCATCGCTGCAAGCCCCAGGCCGATGCTGCGGATGCCGATTACGCATGTGTTCGCATCGAGACCCGACTGCCGCGCGGCGACCAAATAGCTTTCCGGATAGAGCGCGTAATGCGCGTAGCCCTCGGCCGTGCCGATGAGGATTTCGCCGTCGCAATCGAGTTCGGCCAGCATTCGCGGCACGTCGGCATCGATCGGGCCGTCGACGGCGAATCCGGCCCTCCACGATCTGCCCACGTCCCGGGCCAAGCCGACCAGGAGATTTGCGCCCGCGATCCGCTGTCGAGAATACCTGTCGATGCCGTTGGCCTCGAATTCAGCATCGGCAAGGCCCTGGACCAATTCCGAGGTCTTGATGAACAGGCCGACCAGGGCTGCGTGGCGTTCGATCCCGCTGGGCATGTCCGCAATGTGCCCGGCCGCTTCGCAGGCCGAGCTGCGAACATGTCGCGCGCTCTCAATTCGCTTGTGGTCGCCATAGACGATCATTGTCCCGTCCCGGTTGACCTCACTGCACAACTCGGCGAGCGCTACTTTGATCCACCATCGGTTGCACGATTTTTGCAGCCGGCAAGGAACAATCAGCGAGGCAGGCGGTTTGGCACGAAGAACTTACCTTCAACAGCATAGGCAGCGGTTTCGTGGGATCGAAGAAAGTTCGGATCGGAATAGTCGGCGTCGGCAACTGCGCCTCCTCCCTTGTTCAGGGCATCACCTATTACCGCGACGCAAGAAGCAATGAGCCCATACCCGGGCTGATGCATGCCGATCTTGGCGGCTACCATGTCAAGGACATCGAGGTGGTCTGCGCTTTCGACGTCGCCAAGGGCAAGGTCGGACGCGATGTGGCCGACGCGATCTACAGCGCGCCGAACAATACTTTCCGCTTTGCCAATGTAGCGCCTACCGGCGCCCGCGTCGAACGCGGACCGACGCTGGATGGCATCGGCAAATATCTGCGTGACGAGATCGTGGAGGCCGACGAACCCGTCGCCAACATCAGCAAGATCCTCGCCGAAAGCGGCGCCGAAATCCTGGTGTCATATCTGCCTGTCGGTTCGGAGGAGGCAACGCGCTTTTATGCCGAATGCGCGCTCGAGGCGGGCTGTGCCTTCGTCAACTGCATACCCGTCTTCATCGCCTCGCGGCCGGAGTGGCGCCGGCGCTTCGAGCAGCACGGCCTGCCGCTGATCGGCGACGACATCAAGAGCCAGGTCGGTGCGACGATCGTCCACCGGCTGCTCGCCAACCTGTTCCGCGAGCGCGGCGTGCGCATCGATCGCACCTACCAGCTCAATTTCGGCGGCAACACCGACTTCCTCAACATGCTGGAGCGCGAGCGGCTGGAATCGAAGAAGATCTCAAAGACGCAATCCGTCATCAGCCAGATCGACGTTCCCCTGGAGCCCGGCAACATTCACGTCGGGCCGAGCGACCATGTCCCGTGGCTGACCGATCGCAAGTGGGCCTATATCCGGGTCGAAGGCACGACCTTTGGCGGCGTACCGCTCAATGCCGAGCTCAAGCTGGAAGTGTGGGATTCGCCCAATTCGGCCGGCGTCGTCATCGATGCGGTGCGTTGCGCCAAGCTGGCGCTCGACCGCGGTATCGCGGGCGCGCTGACCGGTCCCTGCAGCTATTTCATGAAATCGCCGCCCGAGCAGTTCACCGACGCGGAAGCGCGCCAGCGCACGCTCTCTTTCATCGCCGGCAAGGACGAGCCGATGCTCGATGCCGCGGAATGACGACGACGTTCTTTCTGGTGCGCCACGCCGCGCACGACAATGTCGGCCGTTATCTTGCCGGACGGATGGCCGGCGTTTGCCTCGGCGAAGCCGGCAAGGCACAGGCCTCGCATCTGGCCGACCGCATGGCGCGCGAGGCGATAGCGGCAATCTTCTGCAGCCCGCGCGAACGCACGCAGGAAACGGCCAATCCGATCGCGCTCGCCTGCAATGCCGGTGAAATCGCGATCCGCGATGAACTCGATGAGATCGACTTCGGCACCTGGTCGGGAAAGACCTTCGAAGAGCTGAACCAGGATGCCGACTGGCGGGTGTGGAACGACCAGCGTCAGCAGGCGAGAACACCGAGCGGCGAGACCATGCTGGACGTGCAGCAACGCGTCGTCTCATTGATCGAGCAGGTCCGCGGCACCTACCAGAACCAGGGCGTCGCGCTGGTCAGCCATGCCGACGTCATCAAGGCCGCCGTGTGCAAGGTGCTCGGCCTGTCGCTGGGAAACTGCTTTCGCTTCGATATCGACCCAGCGTCGATCACCACGGTTGTTTGGGGGGACTGGGGGTCGAAGCTGATCAGACTCAACGAAGCTGCCTGACGAGGACTTGCCGGATGCGCATGGCTATTTTCGGTCTTACCGTGACATCGTCGTGGGGCAATGGGCACGCCACGCTGTGGCGCGGATTGATCCGGGCGATGGCCGGGCTGGGCTGGTCCATCACCTTCTTCGAACGCAACACTCCCTATTATGCCGGGACGCGCGACCTCGATCAGTTGGATGGCGGCAGCATTGTCCTTTATCCGGACTGGCAGGACATCCAGAGCGTTGCCGAGCAGGCGATGAGTGAGGCCGATGTCGTCATCGTCACCTCCTATTGCCCCGATGCCGTGAGCGCGTCGCGCCTTGCCCATCAGGCCTGCCGCGGACTGAAGGTGTTCTACGATCTGGACACGCCGGTGACGCTGGCGCGGATCGAACAAGGTGAGCCTCCGGCCTATTTCGGGCCGGAAGGGCTTCGCGATTTCGATCTCGTGCTGAGCTACACGGGAGGAACCGCGATCGACGCATTGAGGTCGATGCTGGGTGCGCGCCACGTCATGCCGCTCTACGGCCATGTCGATCCAGAGCGACACCGGCCCGCCCCGCCCAGGCCGGAGTTTGCCGGCGACCTTTCCTATCTCGGGACCTATGCGGCAGACCGCCAGGCCGGGGTCGAGAGGCTGCTGGTCAGTCCGGCTGCGCGCCTGCCGGAGCGCCGTTTCATCATTGGCGGCGCACAATATCCGCAGGAATTCCCGTGGAGCGACAATATTTTCTTCGTCCGGCATCTGCCGCCGGCCGACCACCCCGCCTTCTTTTCATCATCACGGCTGACTCTGAACGTGACCCGCGAGGCGATGGCCGAAAGGGGCTGGTGTCCTTCCGGCCGGCTGTTCGAAGCCGCCGCTTGCGGTGCCGCGATGGTGAGCGACACATGGCCGGGACTGGAGGCCTTTTTCCGGCCCGGCGAAGAGATCGTCGTGGCGAACAGCACCGACGACGTGGTCGCCGCGCTCGACCTGTCCGACGCCGAGCTTGACGCTATCCGCCGCCGAGCACGCGAGCGGGTGCTGGACGAACACACCTCGGCGCGGCGCGCGAAGGAATTCGACCGCATCCTGTCCGATGCACTGCACGGCTCCACGCATGGCGAGCCGTTGAAGGAGGCAGTTTGATGTTGGGCATCGTGCCCGCAGCCGGACGGGGAAGCCGCATCCAGCCGCTCGGCTTTTCGAAGGAGCTTCTGCCGGTCGGCAGCCGCATCGACGGCAACACCGAGCGGCCTTGCGCGGTCAGCGAATACCTGGTGCGCCGCATGGTGCGCGCGGGGGCCGACAAGATCTGCTTCGTCATCGGCTCGGGTAAGTCGGATATCCTCGAATATTATTCTGCCGGTTATGCCGACGCGACTGCGCTGTTTGTGGTGCAGCCCTCTCCGGTCGGCCTTTGCGACGCCATCTTCCGTGCCGCACCGCTCGTCACAGCCGATGAGACCGTTCTGGTCGGGTTGCCCGATACGATCTGGTTTCCCGAAGACGGCTTCCTGGCCCTCCCGGACGACGGCCTGTCCTTCCTGCTGTTTCCGGTGGACCAGCCGGAGTTCTTCGATGCCGTCGTTGTCGACCAGGACGGCCGGGTGAAGCAAATCCAGGTCAAGCAGCAGAATGCCCAATCGAACTGGATCTGGGGTGCGTTCAAGATGCCCGGCCGCACCCTTCACCAGCTCGCCGCGCTGTGGCGGGAACGGGACCGGTGCGACGAATATATCGGCACGCTGGTCAATGCCTATCTCGCCGCCGGAGGTGATGCCTGTGGCATCAAGGCTGGCACTGCCTATGTCGACGTCGGCACCTTCAACGGCTACCGCACCGCACTTCGCCTGCTTGAAAGCGCCGCCGGTACCAGGGACGATCAAGTCGACATTACGCTGCCCGGCCACCAGCACGTCCCTGTCCTCGCAGGCGAAAGAGGCTAGCCATGCTGCATTCCGATGCCGAAATCCGCCGCCGTATCGATGCGCTCGGCCCATGGTTCCACAATATGGAACTGGCCGGCATCGAAACCGCTCCCGACCATTTCCTTGGCAACTATCCGCTGATCAAATGGCGCAAATTCGCCGACGCCATTCCCGCCGATCTTTCCGGCAAGGCGGTGCTCGACATAGGCTGCAATGCGGGTTTCTATTCGATCGAGATGAAACGCCGCGGCGCCGGCCGCGTGCTTGGCATCGATTTCGATGAGGCTTACCTGGCGCAGGCGCGCTTTGCCGCCGAGGTAGCAGACTGCGACATCGAATTCCGGCAGCTCTCGGTCTACGACGTTGGCGCCCTGCATGAGCGGTTCGACATCGTGCTGTTCATGGGCGTGCTCTACCATTTGCGCCATCCCTTGCTCGCACTCGATCTGATCCGGGAGCACGTCGCCCGGGACCTGATGATCTTCCAGTCGATGCAGCGCGGCAGCACCAACGTGCCGGCGCTCGAGCAGAATTATCATTTCTGGACCCACGACCTGTTCGACCGGCCGGAGTTCCCAAAGCTGCATTTCATCGAGCATCGCTATGCCGACGACCCGACCAACTGGTGGATTCCCAATCGCGCCTGCACCGAAGCCATGCTGCGCAGCGCCGGCTTCGAGATCGTGCTGCAACCGGAGCAGGAGGTCTATTTCTGCCGCACCGGGGACGTGCCGGCCGGCGGCGGCGCCGTCTACCCGTCGAAAGGACCGACAAATGATTGAAGCCGCGATGATCTGGAACGAGCCCAACAACAAATCCCACTGGGATCCCGAGCTCGACCCCGACTGGAGCCGCTTCGCCGCTACGGCAATCCTGGCCGCCGACGCGATCGCGTTGGAGAATCCCGCCTTGACCAAGGTCCTTGGCGGCATCTCGCCGATCGATGCCGGCTTCATGACACGGATGAAGGAATTCGGCGTGCTCGATCATGTCGACGCAGTCGCCGTGCACGGCTTTCCGCTCGACTGGAACCTCTGGCAGATCCACGAATGGCCGCAGAAGATCGGCGAGATTTCGGCTGTCACCGATCTTCCGGTATGGGTCAGCGAGGTCGGCGTGTCGACCTTCGGCGCCGAGGAGGTACAGGTCTGGGGCCTGCGCCGGACCGCGGAATTGCTGATCGGCAACGCACCGCGCATCCAATGGTACAGCCTCTACGACCTGCCGCGCGAGTGGGAAGCGACGACGCGCCATCGCGAGGCGGAAGGCTCGTCTTACTACCGCCATTTCTACATGGGCCTGCTCCGCCAGGACGGCACGCCAAAGCCCGCGCTCGAGGAGTTCCTGCACCACACGCCGGCAATGGGACTGGTGCAGTGGTTCCATTTCGAAGATCACCGGCTGGACGACGCCGTTGCCTGGATGAAGCGCCTCGGCGTCACCAATCTGCGCACCGGGCTTTCCTGGGCCGACAGCTTCAGGCCGAACGCACTTGACTGGTTCGACCGGCAGATGGAAGCTTTGGCCGACTTCGACGTGACAGTTACTTTCTGCTTCACGCCGGAACACCGCGGAATGATGCCGCACCACAGCAGTCCGCCGCTGGTGCCGGAGGAATTCGCCGACTTCTGCGCGGCAATGACGCGCCGATATGCCGGCAGCATCGCTGCCCCTTCGTTCGGCAGGCTGCGCGCCTCCGCAGCGTGAGGAGCTTCGGCTCTCCAGCCATGACGCTCACCGTCCTCAACGTCGCCTATCCCCTCGCCCCGGTCGGGCCGGATGCGGTCGGTGGTGCCGAGCAGGTGCTGTCGATGCTCGACCAGGCGCTCGTACAGGCCGGACACCGCTCGATCGTGATCGGCTGCCAGGGCTCGAGCGCTGCGGGTGTCCTCATCGAGACGCCGGCCGAACCGGGCGTGCTCGATGAAGCGGCCAAGCGCCGGGCGCAGCGTGCTCATTGCGCCGCAATTGCTGCCGCACGGGCTCGCTGGCGAATCGACGTGGTCCATTTGCACGGTATCGATTTCGATGCCTATCTGCCGGGCGACGGGCCGACATTGGTGACCCTGCATTTGCCGCTCGACTGGTATCCGGCCGACGCCCTCAATCCGGCGCGGGAGGATCTGTGGCTGCATGCGGTATCGGCGGCTCAGCAAAGAACCGCACCGCCGGGAGCCAGGCTGATTGGGCCGATTCCCAACGGAGTGGACGTCGACGCGCTGAGCGAGCCGCAGGCCAAACACGACTTTGCGCTCGTGCTCAGCCGCGTCTGCCCGGAAAAGGGCATCCATCTGGCGCTCGACGCAGCCAAGAAGGCCAGCGTGCCGCTGGTCATCGGTGGCAAGGTCTACCCCTATGAAACGCACACAGCGTATTTTCGCGACGAGGTCGAACGCCGGCTGGACGACCGGCGCCGCTTCCTTGGTCCGCTCGGCTTTGTCGCCAAGCGGCGCCTGCTGAATACAGCCCGCTGCCTAGTCATCCCGAGCCTTGCCGCGGAGACCAGTTCGCTCGTCGCAATGGAGGCGCTCGCCTGCGGCACCCCCGTGGTGGCCTTCCCGAATGGCGCACTGCCGGATGTGGTCGAGCACGGCAAGACCGGGTATCTGGTCGGGGATGTCGACGAGATGGCCGAAGCCATCGCTGCCGCACCCAGCCTGGACCCCGAGACCTGCCGAGCCGAGGCGCGGCGGCGCTTTTCACTCGACCGCATGGTTTCCTCCTACATGGACGCCTATCGGGCGCTGGCACGGCTCGGCACAGACAGCGGGCAGCTCGCGACGGCGAGGTGAGCAGGACATGCTCCGCAGTCAGATCATCGACGATCCGGCGGACCTCGAAGCCCTCGAGCCGCACTGGTGGGAACTCTGGTCGCGCAGTCCCTCGGCGACGCCGTT
Source organism: Mesorhizobium sp. M0954 (assembly GCF_040319155.1). Classification (NCBI taxonomy): domain Bacteria; kingdom Pseudomonadati; phylum Pseudomonadota; class Alphaproteobacteria; order Hyphomicrobiales; family Phyllobacteriaceae; genus Mesorhizobium; species Mesorhizobium sp. M0954. The sequence continues at coordinate 172,645 of NZ_JAMYNR010000011.1, forward strand.
CCAGTCTCCCGCATGGTTGCTGCCATGGTGGCGGACATTTGCTCCCGGCGAGCTGGCGACGGTCGCCGTCTGGCGTGGCGACGATCTGGTCGGCCTGGCGCCACTCTATCTGGAACGCCACGACGCCGGCGCGCGATTGCTTCCGCTCGGCATTTCGTTGAGCGACTATCTGGATGTCCTTTGTCTTCCCGAGATGGCCGAACCGGTCGGCGCAGTCATCGGTGGCGCCGTTCTTTCCGTCGGCTGGTCACAGTGGATCTTGCAGGATCTGCCTCCCGGCGGCGCCGGCCTTGCCATCAGGCATGCCGCGCTCGAATCGTGCCAACCCGTCGGTCACGCCGCTTGCCCGGTGCTCGCCCTCGCCGGCGACCAGACGCTTCAAGGCTGCGTTCCGGCACGGCGGAGGCGCCAATTGCGGCGCGCCCACAGGGCCGCGTCGAGACGCGGCAGTGTCTCCATCGAACCCGCTTTGTCCGATCCGCAGACATTCATCGACCACCTGATCCGCCTTCACCGCGCGCGCTGGGCCGGACACGGCGACGGCGTTCTGTCCGATTCCCGCGTTGAAGCATTCCACCGTCAGGCGCTGCCGCAGCTGGTCGCACAGGTGCTTGCCCGATGCTGGCTCATCACGATCGGTAACGCGATCGTGGGCGCCTATTACGGGTTCCATCATCGTGGCCGCGCTTGCGCTTACCTCGGTGGCTTCGATCCGGCCTATGCCGAGGAAAGTCCTGGCGCGCTGCTCATCGGCCAGGCGATAAGGCAGGCGATCTGCGAAGGCGCGGAAGAGTTCGATTTTCTGCGCGGACAAGAGGCCTACAAGTACAGCTGGGGCGCCGTCGACCGGTGGACGATGCGCAAGATCTGGACGCGGAGCAAAGGGCGATGAGCGCGACGCAGCCAGGATCTCGGCGGTCGACATCAGCAAGGCGGGTGCTGGAGGACTGCATGGCAGACGGTGCCGGCGTCGAAGCCGTCATCGCCAGGCTGGCTCTCCGTTTCGAGACAGGAATCGAAGCCGCAGAACTGGCGAAGATTGCACAAACCACACATTCGGCCGATTCGCGAAAGACGGCAAAACTACAACGGATTGCCGACCTGCTGCAGCGCAGGCCCGAGATCTTCGCCACGCTGCGCAAAACAGGTGGTGCCGTTCGGCACGAGCGTGGGGAGGACGAGACCGACGATGCGGTCGTCAAGCGGCTGGCGGCCGGGTTTGACGCGGCGGCGGCGATCTCCCCGGCGGCGAGCGTCCAGCTGTCATCGCTGGGCAATGAGGAAAAGCTCTCCGCCGCTACGGCTGAGATCGTTGCATGGCTTGAGAGGCGAGGCTTTACCGGCACTGACCGCGACATACTGGATATCGGCTGTGGTATCGGTCGGTTCGAACAGGCGCTCTCCGCTCTGTCGCACCGGATCGTCGGCAGCGATATATCCCCAGCGATGATCTCGATCGCCCGCCGGCGATGCGCCGGGCTCGGCAATGTAGAATTTCGCCCTGCGCGCGGTTTCGATCTTGCCGATTTTTGCGATGCCAGCTTCGACCGCGTGCTGGCCGTCGACAGCTTTCCCTATCTGGTGCTGGCCGGCCTTGCGGAGCGACATTTCGTGGAAATCGCGCGCGTGCTGAAGAGGCCGGGGATGGCCGCGCTTTTGAATTATTCATATCGGGGCTCGCCGGCGCTGGATCGCGCCGATGTCCATAACTTCGCCAACGCAAATGGCATGCAAGTCCTCGTCGACGGCGAAAAGCCGTTCCGGCACTGGGACGGCGATGCCTTCCTGCTTACCATTTCCGGCGGAACATTGCGGCCCAACGATGGTTCGGATGCCGAACGGGAAAAGCCGCTATTCGACGGTATGAAGGAGGACAAGATGGCGTCCGGAAGCAAGAAACACATCGGTCGCGGCAGTCACGGCAAAGGCGCTGGCGCTGGCGCGATGACCGATCTTCCCAAGGACAAGATCGGAGAGAACGCCGTTCTGTCCAACAGAGACAAGAAGCAGCACACCAAGGAGCGTGGGCTCGACGGCAATCGGGTCAAGTCCGAGCAGTACCAGGATCATTCGGCGGATCGGCGGCCTGAAGACTGATCGTTGCGGCGGCATATGGCTTGCAGCCGGCGAGCAATTGAAACGCAGCGAGAGGCCAACCGCTGACGAAGCTGTGCAAGGACCGAAGCCGGTCGCATGGATGGCCTGCAAATTCTTGCAAACTCGCACTGTTGCCACCAGAGTGAGGTGAAGGGACCAACATTTGCCAAGAGAACGCGATGTCTCGCTCAAGGGAAGATTCTGTCAGCACGCGTGCCGATCTGACGATAGACCGGGAAATCGCTTCCTTGCTTGCGGCCATCGAACAGGAAAGGGTTCCTGACCGGCTGACCAAACTTGCGATCGAGTTGCAGCATGCGCTTGTCGAAAGGCGCTTGCGCGAGACCAGCAACTAACGTGACGTGTATTAGCGGCGCCTCTCGGCTTCGAAGTCCAGTTGTCCTTCGGACAGATAGCTGCGCCTTTCCATCAGGGTTTGCGAGGAACTTTCGCCAAGGTATTCCAGCACGCCGGCGCGTGCCCTGTTGAGCCGGCTCTTCACGGTTCCCACCGCGCAACCGCATATTTCGGCCGTTTCCTCATAGCTGACGCCCAGAACGCCTATCAACATCAGAACCTCGCGCTGGTGCTCAGGAAGGCTCTGGATGGCCTGGTGGACCTCCTTGCCCTGTACGGACCATTCCTGCGTCGCTTCCGAGATCGGCCGCAGCGAAGCGCAGTCGAGCAGGCCGGGCGCTTCCCTCACCGCGGCCCTGACACGCGTGTAGTAGGTGTTGCGCATGATCGTGAAGAGCCATGACTTCATGCGCGTTCCAGCTTCGAACTTGTCAATGTTGGCCAAGCCCTTGGTCAGCGTCTCCTGGACCAGGTCGTCGGCATCATCGGGGGTGCGGCAGAAGGTGCGGGCGAAAGCCCTCAAAGCGGGTATGAGGTCGACGATGGAAACTTCTTCGGTTTCGCGAGTCGCCAAGGCGTAGGCTGCAGGTGGCAATGGTCCAGCTCCCGTCCAGAATGAGTTCGTGAGCGCAGACCAGTTAAATGCATTGGGCGAAAGATCGTTCCGGTTGGCGAAAGCACTCGGCTCCAGAAACCGGAGAGGACTTGGCTGAGCAATCCCGGCCGACGGCGATATTTTTGACGGAACAACCATCGGGATCGCGGAGTTCAAAATCAAGGTCGTCCGACAAATTCGGGCGCCGACATTTGGCGCGTCGAAATGCGATCTCGCAGCGAGCCTTGGCTGCGACCTCAAGGGCGGCCCGCCACCTCAAGAAACAGGAGGAGTCCATGACAGGAAACAAGCACGCCAAAGGCAAAACGCCGGCCGATAGCGATCTTGCCAACGATCCCGGCATCGGCAGTTCCAGGGGCACGATCAAGGAGGGCGACCGGCTCGATCAGGGCAACAATACGTTCGAAGGCGATGTCGAGAACGACACCACGCCGCAAGGCGGTATCAATCCCCGGCAAAAGATGCGGACCAACAAGTGACCGGCTGCGCACGATCGAACAAACCTGCTGCAACCCGTGCAGCAATCCCGCGTTAAAGAGCATGAGCCTCGTGTCCGCCCCGGACGTTGATGCGACAGGCTCTTTCGCGGAGACACAGATGACAAAAAAATCGTTTGGCCGCCCCGTTCCAATTCTCGTCGGCCTTGGTTTCCCTCGCCATGTCGAGAATATCTGGCAGGCCTATGACGTCTTAAACGAATGGCCGAGCCGCGGTCCGGCGCACAAGGCGGCGTTCGACGCCTGTCGCGCCGGGCTGGCTGACGAGGTCGACGTCGAGGCGGTGCGCGCGGCGTTCGATACATTCGCCCGCAAGGCGGGCATTCTGGCCTACGATATCGCAGCCGAAACACCAGCACGCCCCACAACAGCTGCGAAGGCCCACGACGCTTGGCTGAAACGCCCATCGGACGGCCGTGTAGACCCTGAAGACGCCCAGCTTGCTTGAAGCGACCACCTTGGTTGAACCGGGAGGAATACGGTGCTGAGAACAGAGTTCGATACCCCTGTTTGCATCTATTTCGGCAAGCCTGGGCGATCGCGATTGGTCAGTTCCGTTTTCGAAGCAGTACATTGCCTGAAAAGCGAGAAATGGCCGGCGCGCAATGCTCCGCTGGCGCAGGCGGCCGCTGATGTATTGAATCGCGCCCGGACCGGTGAAATTACGGCCGCCAAAGCGCGGCAAGCATTTGTCGACGCCGCTTGGGAGGCGAACATTCTTGCCGAAGGCGAGCCGCATGACGCGCGTGGCCTGACAGCCTTCATGTCGGACAGCGGGTGCACGCTGCTTCCCGGCAGTTCCGTCCAAAGCTTGGTTTATCGCGAATGATTGGCGTTCTCGGCCTTTTTCTCCCGCTGCTGCCTGAGGACCTCGTCGGTTCCGACCAGCTTCTTCGATCCGCCGGGAATCGCGGTGGACACAACAGCCGGTGGGTCGCTTGCCGGGAAAGAATCCTCCAGACCCGCCTGCAACTGGTCTTCCAGCGTTTGCGGCTCTTCCGAGCGGCCAGGGGTCCTTCGGATGTCTACATTCTCCAGCGGCTGTGTCATGTCCGGTGAAGACCTGACTTCTCGAATCCAGCCATAGAGCTGTTCGATGGCAAATTCCTTCATTGTGTCGAAATCGGCCTTTTCGTCACGCGATGCCTCGATTTGGTCAACCATGGTCTTCTCGAACCGTTCGAGGCTCTCGCTTCCACACGCTCGGCAGAGACGCACCAGCGCCTCGCGCAGTATGAGTGGCGCAAAGTGCGCTGTCGCCTCGAGCCTGAGCTGCTGCAAACGCTCCGGGGTAGCGGCTTGGAACTTCGACATGCTCGACCTCTCGCCTGTGGAGCATGTCAACGAAAATTGTCGGCGGATGTTCCATCGGCGGCCGCTGCATCGCTCGATCCTCAGCGGTGCGCGCCACCACCGACTGCCATGCGGATACCGAGACAGACGACGAAGCAGCCTGCCACGCGCTGCTGCCAGAGCCTTACCTTCGGTCGTCTCATGATCCAGGCCCCGAGCGTACCGGAAGCGAGCGCATATGTGCCCAGCACGAGCACACCGGTTATTTTTTGGCTGCCGCCGAGCAGCAGCAATTGCAGTGTGACCGATCCGCGCGCGGGATCGACGAACTGTGGAAGGAATGCCACCATGAAGGTTATCGGCCAGGGATTTATCAGATTGGCGATCATTCCTTCGCGTGCGGCCACAAGCGGCCCGACACTGCGGGGCTCCTCGACGGCGACGCCGGCCGACGGCTGCAGCACCAGACGCGATCCAAGCCAAACGAGATAGGCTGCGCCCATCCATCGAAGCATGGCAAAGGCAAGGGGCGATGCCTGGAGCAGCGACGATATGCCGAGGGCAAGGAGTGGCAACTGGACCATGCCGGCGCCGATGGTCATTCCCAGGACGGTGAACAGGGCAACGTCACGGCCCTGCCCGATGCCACGCGCCATCACCAGCAGACTGTCAGGCCCCGGCGGCATCTGCATCAGAATGACCGTCCCGAGAAAGGCCGCCCACGAGGCAGGATCCATGCCGCTACTTCGCCCCGGTTTCGTAGGAGGCCTTCGCGCCGTCCTTCAACCGACCGGCATCTCGCATCATCTTGAGCGCCTCGTCCCTGGTCAGGCCGCACCTGCGGGCAAAGAAAATGACCTCATAGGCCTGCTCGGCCGACAGGCCCTCTTTGGCATGCACTCTGCGCTTGTGTTTGCCTCCGCTCATACAGGCTTGATCCCGTGAGACTTAGCCTCCCCAACTCACATTGGGCCAACCGGTTCCCCACTGCTTCGTCGCTGCGCAGGCTTTTCAGGCGCCGTCGGGCCGGCCCACCCTATCCTTGAGTTCGTTCAGGAACGCGAGCAGCGCGTCCTCAGGTTCGTCGGCCTCTTCGGTCAGCATATCGATGCCCCAGCGGCCGAGGACAGCCTCCTGGACGATGCTCGGCTGCGACATGAAGATGAAGGATTTCGGGCGATTCTTGTCATAGCCGGAGCGGCGCCAGGTCTGCCAAAGCCGGTGCAGCAGCAGACGGATGTTCATGTCGGACATGCTGTAGCCGATGAACAGGATGGTGCGCCCCAGCGCGTCGGCCCGAAATTTCACGTCGAGCGGCGAATCGAACGAAAGCCGGTCGAAATAGTCGGTCTCCGCCAGGACCAAAGATTTGTCGTCGTCGAAATCGCCGTGGAATTTGATGATCTGCGTCACCTCGCCAGTGGCCTTGGGCAAATCCTTCGCATTGGCCACTTTCACAAAGGGCCGGCTATGGATCTCGAAGGCAACTTCGAGATTTCGGTCGTAGTTTGTCGTGTAGATGATCGGAAAATCGAGCGATACGATGAGCTTGTGGATTGCCGACCGCTGCACTTCTTCCCGCGAGACGCTCCACTCACGATCCATCCAACTGCGCAAAGGGCCGAGGCTCCCCTGCTTGAGCCGGTAGTATTCGGCAAGCGCCTGATAGCTGGCCTCCGGCGCACCGATCGTATCCTCGTCCAGACCGAGCTCTTTTTGCATGTGTTCGATGAGCTTTTGCCAGGACGGCAAGCCGACGCTCATCGACACCCCGGCTCCAACGAACAAGATCGCTCGCCGCTCTTTTACCGATTGAGCCAGTTGCTCGACTGCAGACAGCATTCGACACAACTGCGAAAAGCGCCGCTCCGTTCCAGCCGAACCCGGACCACCGGGAATAGATTTACTTCCGACTTGAGCGCTAACATTCGGATCGGCTGTCCCAAGCCCCCGGCCGCCGACTTTGGCCAACCGAATCCGACATTTATTTCGTTGCATTTGGCACTTCTGCGCCGCTCACGCGTTGGAGAGTGTTCAACAAACACGGCGCAGCGGCAGCTAATGGAGCTCTGCGCCAATGTTGGCAAACTCGACAGCCAATGAGGCAAGCGCGACTGGTGGCGGCGAAAAATAGGGTGCCTGGCAAAAGGGGAAAGAGGCCATTGGCTGCGATGCTGGGATGGACGCTGCTGGCAGGCTTCGCGCTGACTACCGCGGCGGTTGCTCAGTCAACGTCAAGCTTTGCGATAAATCCGCCGGCCGCAGCTGCTCCGCCCGACGACGGCCAATGGGCGATGCCGGCAAAGAACTACGCCTCGACCCGCTACAGCGAACTTGCGGAGATCACCGAGGACAATGTCAAGAACCTGCAGGTGGCCTTCACCTTCTCGACCGGCGTCAACAAGGGCCAGGAGGCCGCGCCCCTCGTCGTCGGCAACGCGATGTACATCGTGACACCGTTTCCCAACATCCTCTATGCGCTTGACCTTACCAAGCCCGGCGCGCCGATGAAGTGGAAATTCGAGCCCAACCCCGAGCCCGCCGCGCAGGGAGTTGCCTGTTGCGACGTGGTCAACCGCGGTGCAGCCTTCTTCGAAGGGCGCATCTATTTCAACACGCTCGATGGCCACACGATCGCCGTCGATGCGGCCACCGGCAAACCGGTCTGGAACACTCATATCGGCAACATCAATATCGGCGAGACCATCACCATGGCGCCGCTGGTGGTGAAGGGGAAGGTACTGGTCGGCAATTCCGGCGGCGAAATGGGCGTACGCGGCTGGATCAAGGCGCTCGACGCCGGTGACGGGCACGTCGTCTGGACGGCCTACAATACCGGCCCGGACGCCGAGGTGCTGATCGGCCCCGATTTCAAGCCGCATTACGACATGGACAAGGGCAAGGATCTCGGCGTGACGTCGTGGCCGCCCGACGCCTGGAAGATCGGCGGCGGCAATGTGTGGGGCTGGATCTCCTATGACCCGGACCTAAACCTGATATTCCATGGCACCGGAAATCCCGGTCCGTGGAATCCGGATCTGCGGCCCGGCGACAACAAATGGACCGCCGGAATCTTTGCCCGCGATCCCGACACCGGCGCAGCCAAATGGTTCTATCAATGGACCCCGCACGATTTGCACGACTACGACGGCATCAACGAACAGGTGCTGCTCGACATGTCCTGGCAGGGCAAGCCCCGCAAGGTGCTGGTCCGACCGGAACGCAACGGCTACGTCTATCTGTTGGATCGCACCACAGGCGAGGTCCTGTCGGCAGTCCCCTTCGGGCCCGTCAATTCCAGCACGGGCGTCGACCTCAAGACCGGCCGGCTGATTGTAAATCCGGACAAGAAGACCGGCACCGGCAAGGTTGTGCGCGACATCTGCCCGACCGCATCGGGCCTCAAGGACTGGCAGCCTTCGGCATTCTCGCCCAAGACCGGTCTGCTCTACATCCCGCACAACAATCTCTGCATGGACGAAGAAGGCGTCGAGGTGAATTACATCGCCGGCACGCCCTATGTCGGCATGAACGTGCGCATGATCCCCGGGCCGGGCGGCAATCGCGGTGCTTTCACCGCCTGGGATGTCGCCGCCGCCAAGCCGGCGTGGAGCCTGAAGGAGAACTTTCCGGTGTGGAGCGGCGCCGTCGCCACCGCCGGCAACGTCGTGTTCTATGGCACTATGGAAGGCTGGTTCAAGGCGGTCAGCGCCAGGACCGGCGAACTGCTGTGGCAGTTCAAGACTTCGTCCGGCATCATCGGCCAGCCGATCACCTATCGCGGCCCGGACGGGCACCAATATGTTGCGGTTCTTTCGGGCGTCGGCGGCTGGGCCGGTGCGATCGTATCCGGCGATCTCGATCCGCGCGACGCCACCGCCGCGCTCGGCTTTGTCAACGTCATGAAGGATCTGAAGGATGTAACCACGCCGGGAGGTACGCTGTATGTGTTCCGGCTCCCTTGAGACGACCGGCCGAGTTGCGCGCGCACGGAGAAAATCTTCCCGGCGGTTTGGCGCCGCGGTCGGCGCACTGGCGCTCTCGCTCGTCGCCGCCGTTGCCGATGCGCGCGAATTGAGGATCTGCGCCGATCCCAACAACATGCCGTTCTCCAATGCCGCCAGGCAGGGCTTTGAAAACAAGATCGCCGAACTCGTCGCGACGGAGCTTGGCGCGACTGTTTCCTACACGTGGTGGGCACAGCGGCGCGGCTTCGTCCGCAACACGCTGAAAGCCGGCTTGTGCGATCTGGTGCCCGGCACGCCCGCCAATCTCGAGATGCTGCGCACGACCGCGCCCTACTACCGGTCTTCCTATGTGTTCGTGACACGCAAGGATGCGCCGGAAATCACGTCCTTCAACGATCCTCGCCTGCGCGATCTGCACATCGGCGTCCAGCTGATCGGCGACGATGGCGCCAACTCGCCCCCCGTCCAGGCGCTTGGCCGTCGTGACATCGTCGGCCATCTCATCGGTTTCCCCGTCTATGGGGACTATTCGGCGCCGAACCCGCCAGCGCGCATCATTGAGGCGGTCGCGAATGGCGACATCGATATGGCCGTCGTCTGGGGGCCGTTGGCCGGCTACTTTGCATCCAGGCAGAAGGTGGCGCTGCGGATCACGCCGGTTTCGCCGCGCGTGGACGGCCCGCAACTGCCGATGATCTACGACATCTCGATGGGCGTGCGCCGTGGCGACGATACGCTGCGCAACGAGGTGAACGCCGCCCTGACCAGACACCGCGCCGAGATCGACGCGATCCTGGCGACCTACCAGGTGCCCCGCCTCGATCCTGTCGGAGCGCCTTGAAATGAAGCGCGGTCTTCCCTTGCTGGTGTTCGCGATCCTCGCGGTTTCCGGGTGCCAGCGTGAGGAACGCGACACGCGTCCACAGTCGGCGTTCGGCTCGGGCGATCAACCGGCAGCCGTGACTGCCCTCGAGCCGGGCGGCCAACGGCCGACCTCGTCCGACAGCAAGGCCGGCGTGTTCGAGGCCAACGCCTTCCACCTCAGCGAGGGCAAGCGTCTGTTCAACTGGTTCAACTGTTCCGGCTGCCATGCCAATGGCGGCGGCGGCATGGGCCCGGCGCTCATGGACCAGAAGTGGCTCTATGGCAGCTCGATCGAAAGCATCCACGCCACGATCAGGGACGGCCGGCCCAACGGCATGCCGAGCTTCCGCGACACGATCCCGGATGACCAGATCTGGGAGCTTGCCGCCTTCGTCCGGGCGCTTAGCGGCAACGCACCGTCCTCCGCCGCGCCGGGCCGCGACGACGACATGATGCCCCATCCATCCGAGAATCGCCTGCCGGACGCCACGACGCTGGGGAAGTCGCCGTGAGCCGCGGTGTCTGGACGGTGTGCGGGTGCACGGCCTGCATCCTGGTCCTCGCAGGATGCAGCGGCTGGCAATCCGCGCTCGACCCAAAGGGCCCGGCCGCGAACGAGCTCGCATGGCTGATCTGGTTCTTTACAGCACTCTGCACGGTGGTCTGGCTTCTGGTGATGGCCGTGCTGATCGTGCCATTGACCCGGCGCCCGCTGCCGGTCGGCGATCCGCTTGTCCTCGACGCTGCCGCCGAGCGCAGCAAGATGCGAATTGTCGTCGCCGCACTCGCCGCTACCGCCCTGATCCTGGTCGGCCTGACGCTGCTGAGCTACTTCGCTAACCGGACGCTCGCCGCCATTGGCTCGGATGCGGCGCTGACGATCCGGGTGACCGGGCATCAATGGTGGTGGGAGGTGCGCTACGAAAACGATCAGCCAAAGCGCATCCTGACGACCGCCAATGAAATCCACATTCCAGCGGGCGAGCCGGTGCGGCTTGTAGTGACCTCGACCGACGTCATCCATTCCTTCTGGGTGCCGAACCTCTCGGGCAAGCTGGACCTCATTCCAGGCCACGAGAACGTTCTCGATCTGAAGGCTGACAAGCCCGGCGTCTATCGCGGCCAGTGCGCCGAGTTCTGCGGCGCGCAGCATGCCAATATGAGCACCTTCATCATCGCCGAACCTCGGCCCGTCTTCGATGCCTGGCTGAACGATCAGCTGCGGCCGGCGGCCGCCCCCGTGTCGGCCGAGGCCAAAACCGGCCACGACCTGTTCCTCAAACGGCCCTGCGTGATGTGCCACAAGATCGGCGGCACCATCGCCGGCGGCACGGTCGCCCCAAACCTCACGCATATCGCAAGCCGGCAAACGCTCGCTGCCGGCACGCTGACAATGAGCCGCGGCAATCTCGCAGCCTGGATAGCCAATCCGCAGGGGATCAAGCCAGGCGCCCACATGCCGGTGGTGCGACTGGACGGGGACGAACTGAATGCGATCGTCGCCTATCTCGAGGGCCTGAAATGAGCAGCGCCGACGTGGCCCGTGAGCGTCGGCTCGCCGGCGAGCGAGCAGCGGCCAGCAAAGGAGACCTGGCCCCCGAGCGCGACGGTCCTCGCGACACCGGCCTCGACGACTCCAGCCTTGACCGCTGGCTGGCGCGGACATGGCAGACGGCGCCGGGCATCATCGGTGCGCTCTCGAGCGTCGACCACAAGATTGTCGCGCGGCGCTACCTGATTACCGCTTTCGCCTTCCTGTGCTTCGGTGGCCTCAGCGCCGTTGCCATGCGCATCCAACTGTCGGGGCCGGAGCGCGGGCTGATCGGGCCGGACCGCTACAACCAGCTGTTCACCATGCATGGCGTGACGATGATGTTCCTGTTTGCGGTGCCGATCGTTCAGGCGACCGGCATCTATCTCGTGCCGCTGATGGTCGGCACCCGCAACATCGCCTTTCCGCGCCTCAATGCATTCAGCTTCTGGATTTATCTCTCCGGTGGCCTCTTCGCCTGGGTGTCGTTTGCACTTGACATGGCGCCCGACGTCGGCTGGTTCTCCTACGTGCCGCTGTCCGGTCCTGAATTCGGGCCAGGCAAGCGTTCCGACGTGTGGGCGCAGATGATCACCTATACCGAAGTGTCGTCGTTGGCGGTCGCGGTTGCCACCATCGTCACCGTGCTGAAGCAGCGTGCGCCGGGCATGTCGCTGGACAAGATTCCGCTCTATGTCTGGGCGATGCTGGTCACCTCCTTCGTCATCGTGTTCGCCATGCCGGCGGTCATGATCACGTCGACGTTCCTGATCCTCGACCGGCTGGTCGGCACCCATATCTTCAATCCCGCCGAGGGCGGCGACGTATTGCTGTTCCAGCACCTGTTCTGGTTCTTCGGCCACCCCGAAGTCTACATCATATTCCTGCCGGCTACCGGCATGGTGTCCTCGATCATCGCCGCTTTCGCCCGGCGTCCGGTATTCGGCTATCTGGGCATGGTACTGGCCTTGATCGCAGTCGGCTTTCTGTCGTTCGGCCTGTGGGTTCACCACATGTTCGCAACCGGTCTGCCCAAGCTCGGCGCGAGCTTCTTCACCGCCTCGAGCATGCTGATCGCCATCCCGAACGGGCTGCAGATCTTCTGCTGGCTGGCGACATTGTGGGACGGACGCCCGATAATCAGGACGCCGCTGCTGTTCATGTTCGGCTTCTTCTTCACGTTCGTCGCGGGCGGCCTGACTGGGGTGATGCTGGCGTCGGTGCCATTGGACCTGCAAGTGCACGACACCTATTTCGTGGTCGCGCATTTCCATTACGTGCTGATCGGCGGGTCGGTGTTCCCGCTGCTCGGCGCGACCTATTTCTGGTTCCCCAAGATCACCGGCCGGATGATGAGCGAACGTCTCGGACGCTGGCACTTCTGGCTTGCCTTCCTGGGCTTCAATGCGGCGTTCTTTCCGATGCACATTGTCGGCCTGTGGGGCATGCCGCGGCGGGTCTACACCTATCCGGTGGAACTCGGCTGGGGCAACATCAACCTGTTCATCACAGCCGGCGCGGTCATCCTGTTCCTAAGCTTCGTTCTGTTCACTATAAACCTGGTGTACAGCGCCTCGAGGGGCGCCCCGGCCGGGGACAATCCCTGGAATGCCGGCACGCTGGAATGGGCGACGAGCTCTCCACCGCCGAGCTATAATTTCGCTCGGATCCCGGTGGTTACCCACGCCGAGCTGCTCTGGGCCGAACGTGACACGCTGCCTGTCGCGACCGGGCTTCGCGTCGACGCGCGCGAACTTGTCATTTCGACCGTGGCAGAGGCGCATCCAGATGTGCGCGAGAAGTCGGCGACGCCGTCGATCTGGCCATTGTTCGCCGCGCTCGCCGTCGGCGCCACCTTTCTCTATTCGATCTTCAGCCCGTGGGCGGTGGTCTGGGGAGCCGGGCCGATCGCCATCACTTTGATCGGTTGGTTCTGGCCGAAAGGCGATCCGGAGGATGAGGAATGAAACAGCATCCTGTCGCCGATCTTTCCAAACTCCCGACCTTCGGGATCGGACCGCGCAGCCCGACCTGGTGGGGCACTCTCGCCTTCATGGCGCTGGAGGGCACCGGCTTCGCGCTCGCCGCAGGCACCTATCTTTACCTCGCCTATCTGTCGCCCAAATGGCCATTGGGCGTGCCGCCGCCCAACCATTGGCCGGGCACCATCGTCACGCTGTTGCTGCTCGCCAGCGTGGTGCCCAATCACATACTGAACAGCTACGCCGAAGCCTGTGCCATGGTGCCCGTGCGCATCGGCCTGATCGTCATGTCGCTGCTCGGTATCGCACCGCTTGTCGTGCGTTGGTTCGAATTTCCGGCCCTCAACATTTATTGGGATACCAATGCGTACGGCTCGATGCTGTGGGTCCTGCTCGGCCTTCACACAACGCACCTGATTACCGACGTCGGCGACACGCTGGTGCTGACGGTCCTGATGTTCACGCGCCATGGCTATAGCGGCCGGCGTTTCGGGGACGTTGGCGACAACGTCTTCTACTGGGATTTCGTGGTCGCGACCTGGATTCCGATCTATCTGTTGATCTACTGGATGCCGAGGCTTGACTGAGATGCGTGCGCTTCGCTTGGGCACATCATGGGGCGGGCTGTTGTCCGGGCCTTTGGCCTGGGCGGTGTCGACGCAACTGAATTATGCGTTCGTGGAGTGGCAGTGCGCCCACGGCATTCCCGTCATACCGGTCATTGCGCTGGTGCTGACAGTGCTGGCCTTGCTCGGCGGCGTGCTTTCGTGGCGGGCGCGACAGCAAGGTGGCGCCGCCTTTAAACCGGATCGTACGCGCGGCACCGAGGATTTCGTCGCCAATATCGGCATTCTCAGCGCGGTGCTGTTTGCGCTGGTAATCGTCATGCAAGGCGCGGCTTCGCTCATTGTTGACGGCTGCCTACGATGAGCTTCGACGCGCTCTTCTCGACCTCGATCTGCTACGGTGCCGGCGCCCCGCGGGCCGGCTTGACGCTGGCGTTGCCGATCACGCTGCCGCTAACCATGGTCGCACTGCTTTACGCGGCAGGCGCCTTTCGGCTGTGGCGGCGGAGTGCCCGCAGCCGCCCGTTGCGGTTGCGGCAAGCCCTGCTGTTTGCGACCGGCTGGGCCATTTTGGCGGCAGCACTGGTCAGCCCGCTCCACGAATTCGGTGAGCGCGTTTTCACCGCCCACATGATCGAGCACGAGCTGTTGATGGCGGTGGCGGCACCCCTGCTGGTCGCCTCCCGTCCAGCGGCGGCGATGATGTGGGCATTGCCGATCAAGCTGCGGCTGGCATTTGGCGCAGCCGGGCAGGCGAAGGTGCTTCGAGCCGTTTGGGCCGCTGTCAGCCGTCCTCTAGCCGCGACCTTCCTGCACGGCGTCGCGATATGGGCGTGGCACGTTCCGGCGCTGTTCGAGGCGGCGCTTGCACAGGGTGTCCTGCATTATGCGCAACATGCCAGCTTCTTCGGTACGGGGCTGCTGTTCTGGTGGGTGCTGCTGCCGCGTTCAGGCGGCGAACAAGCCTACGGCAGCGCAGTGATGCACCTCTTTTTCACCTCGCTGCACACCGGCCTGCTCGGGGTGCTGCTGCTGGTCTCGCCAAGGCTGTGGTACCCGGTAAACGCAGCCGGCGCGGAATTGTGGGGCCTTAGCCCGCTCGAGGACCAGCAGCTCGCCGGCTTGGTGATGTGGGTTCCGGCCGGCCTGATTTATGGCGGAGCCGCGTTGCTGCTGGCCGGTCTGTGGATTCGCTCAAGTGGACAGAGAAGATGGGAGGCGTCGCATGCGCTCCAGGCTGTCTAAGCTGGTCATTGGTGCCGGGACGGCAATTGCCGTGCTGGCCGCAGCTTGGGCGGCGCTGACGTTGTGGCCGGAGCGCCTCACCAGGGTCGCGCATAAGACGGACAATGCCCCTGGCAGCATCGGCGTGCGCGCAACATCGCGCTTCACTCCGTCCGGACCCATCCTCGGCGCCGCGGCAATTGTCGTGCTTGTTGCAGCCCTGGCCGGGATCGCGTTGTACTTCGAGCAAAGCCGTCGAGTGGAGCAGAAGGCCGACAATGCAACCGGCGGTGTTGGCGCCCGCGCCATACCAATCATCATGGCCAATGGCTGTGCCGGATGCCACACGATCACCGGCGTTCCCAGCGCACAAGGGTTGGTTGGTCCACGCCTCGACGCCAGCTTGGCCACCCGGATCTATATCGGCGGCGTATTGTCCAACAACCCGCGAAATATGGTCCGTTGGATACGCGCCGCAAGGGAGGTCAATCCGCACACGGCAATGCCTTCGACCAGAATTTCCGAGCAGGAGGCGCGGGATATCGCGGCCTATCTCTATTCGCTGAAATGAATGTCATCGCTCATCCCGGCAGCTGCACGCGGCCTGTCTTCACCAGTCGATCGCAGGCCGAGAGATCATTAGCCAGAAAATCCCGAGTACCGCAGCGAAGGCGGGGAAGCCGAAGGCGAACCACAGCCGGAAGAGCCGATGATAGCGCGGCGGCAACGGCGCGCCTGCAGCGGCGGCTTGCGATGCCAGCTTGCGCATCTCCATTTGCATCCAGACGACCGGGAGCCAGAACATTCCGGTGAAGATATAGAGCGCGATCGAAAGTACGATCCAGCCCTCCGACAGCGAGTAGCCTGCCTGCCAGGCGAGCGCGGCTCCGGTCAAAGGCTGCGCGACCACGGCCGTCGCGGTGAAAAGGAAGTCGGCGACGACGACGATACGCGCCACCGCCGCAATCGTCGCGGCATTGCCGGTCCTGTGGGCGAGCAGCATGAAGAAAGCGATACCGGCGCCGGTACCAAGCAGCACGGATGCGCCGATGACATGCAGAAATCTCAGCAGGAAATAGAGCATCAACGCTCCTCCAGCACTGCCAAGGCCACAAAGTGCAGCACCAGGATCGGCAACACCTTGAGGAACGGCCCAAGCGGGTCGTTCCACAGCTCGGGGCTCAGGAAGCTTCCGACGACCAGGTAGAAGAGCGAGAGCGCGATGCCGCCATAGAGGCCTTTTCGCGCCGCCGGCCGCCAGGCTAGGAGCGCGCCGACGGCGATGTCGGCAAGAGCACCGGCTATCACCGTCGGCGCCGACAAGATGCCACCCCCAGTGCTTTGCATCAGCTCGATGCCACCGTTATAGCCGGTGGTCAGCGACACAATACCCGTCACGATCCAGAAGAAGGGCAGGACGACGAAGATCGCAGGCTTGATGAAATACAGCCGGGCAAACCATTTTTCCTGCACCGTTGCCGGATTGAGCGCGAGGAAGCCCGCCAGGGTTTGCGGGCGTATGCCGGTCGTGGCGGTCCAGTCCGAGGGATCTCCAACCGCTCCTCGGGCAATCTCTCTGGCCGCGTTGGTGCGCATCGGTGGACGCCAGCCGAACATCGCGGCAAGGTCGCCGAGGCGGTAGAGAAGCCTTGCAACAACCGCCGGCAAGACAAACCTGGCTGCAGGAGCCCAGCCGAGCCATCGGCGATAGCTGCCGACGACCTCGTCCATGCTCAGCTGTTCGGGACCGACAAGTTCCAGCACGATGCGAGACGGACTGGCGGGATCGAGAAGGAAGACGACGGTTGAGACCACGTCGTCGAGCTGCACCACCTGGAGCCGGCCGGTGCCGGGCATGGACGGCAGCACCGGCAGCGAGGCGAGACCCCTAAACAATGCGCTGGCCCCAAACACCGGCCGGCCGAGCACCACGGACGGGCGCAGGATCACCCAATCCAGATCAAGCGCCATAAGCGCTTGGTCGCCAGCCAGCTTCGTCGCCGAGAATGCCGAAGGCTGCGCCCGATCGACGCCGATTGCCGAGAAGTGGATCACCCGGGTAACCCCTGCCCGCGCACAGGCGAGGAAGAGTGCTGCCGCCGCCTCGCGATGGACTTCGCGCGTCTTTTCACGAGGGCTATCCTGCAGAACGCCGGCACAATTGACGACGGCGTCTATGCCCCTGAGATGCGGTAGCCAGTCTTCGGGCTGCAGCGCCACCGCCATGTCCAGCACCAGCAATTGATAATTGCCGGTCCGGTTTGCGCCGGGGCTGCGGACCAATCCGATCACCTCATGTCCTTCGGAAAGAAGGCGTGCCACAACGGAGGCACCGATCAGGCCGGTGGCGCCGGTAACCAGGACTTTCACTGGACCCCATTCTCCGACGGCGGGAAAGTATCGTTCATTCCGGTTTATCGCCCTCGATACTCCCCTTCATACCGGAAAGTTCTTCCGTCGTGCATAACAACCGCGGCCGCGCCGGATCGGAGATGTCGAGCTTGTCCCAAGGGATGCGGTACATGCTGTCGCGACTGCGCAGTCGAAAGACATTGAGGACCGCAATGCCGATGGCCGAAGCGGACAGACGCTCGAAGGCCGCGTAGATGCCGACATAGTACTCGGCAATCACCAGGTCGTCGCCATCCGATTCTGCGCGTATCTCCTCGATATGACCGATGCTTTTGCCGCGCTGCGAAAGCACATTCCTGCCAGCCAATTGCTCGAGATTGATAGTAGCCATCATCCAGCTCCCGGGATACGCCCAATGACACGGTCGCGCAGCCAGTCCTGCCAGTCGAAAATCGCCGTTTCGCGGACGTCGATATCGAACTCGATGTCGACGCCGATGTCGCGCACCTTGTTCCAGGCGATGCGGTGCGGCTCGGCATGGCGCTTGCCGCCGAGCCTTGCCGCAAGCCGCGCCATCCAGCGCCCGGGCCGCTGGCCAAGCCGGCGCGCCAGCGTGATCGAGCCGAGCTCGACCGCAATGATTTTTGGCGGCTTGCCTGGCCTGAGTTCGGCCACCAGCCCGTCAACCTTGCCGATCTTGACCTGCTCGCGGTCGACCACTTGCTTGTCCAGGATGTCGCGCAGCAAATCCATCACGTGCCTCCGAATATCTGCAAAGGAATGGTCACGATCGCGAGCACGAAACCGAGCGCGATGATGAAGATGACCGCGGCATTCGCTATCATGCCATTGCGGTGCTCGCCGACATAACGCTCGTCGTTCAGCAGGAAGAGGAACGGCACCACGGTTAGCGGCAGGCTGGCGGCCGTCAGCGCCATGGAGAAGATGGTGAGCTTCAGCGGATCGAGACCCAGTGCGATCGGAATGGCGGCGAGAAACAGCGAGACCGTATACACGGCGCTGAAGCCCGGGTCGTCGCGCGGTTTCAGGTTCTCGCCCCAGGTCCAGCCGAAACCCTGCGCCACAAGGTAGGCTTGCTGCAGGCCGATTTCGAGCGCGGCGCCGAAACAGGCAATGCCTAGTGACGCAACGAACAGGACAAATCCCCAGAAACCGAAGATCTGGATCAGCATCAGCGGCAGTTGGTGGTAGTCGTCGACCTGCACTATGCCGTGTGCTGCCAGAACGAGCGCCGCCACAATCAGCACACCCATAGCGATTGTGCCGCCAAAACTCATGCCCAGGCCGGCAATCGCCCGATTGGCTCCGAGATAGCTCTTGTCCCACTCGTCCTCGATCGCTCCCGACGAATAGAACATGAACAGATAGGGCGAGATCGACGCACCAAGAATGCTGACCGCCATGAACCAGTAGTTGGCCGCGTCGTGATCCGGCAGTGTTGGCACGGCCCCGGCCGCGACCTGCCCCCAATCGGGCTTCAGCATGACGGCGCCAACCACGAAGCACAGCGTGACCAGCCCGAGGATCGCGACGCCTTTTTCGATGAGTCCGAACGTGCCTTTCCAAAGGAACAGCCATGCCAGAAAAGCGACCGGCAGCGCCCACCACTGAAAGCCGATGCCGGTGGCGAGCTCGAGCGCAATGGCAACACCGCCGATTTCGGCTGCCATGACCAAGAAGTTAACCAGCAAAGTGGCGAGCAACGGCCACAGAAAGGCGTTGAAGCCAAACCGTTCCCGGATCCCGTCGGCGATGGTGTGATGACTAACTGCGGCGAAGCGTCCGGCCATTTCGACCAGGAAGATGATGCAGATCGTGCCCAGGACGACGGCCCATATCAGCTGAAACCTGAACGCCGCGCCGGCCTGAGCGGCGGTCGCCATTGATCCGACCTCAAGAAAGCCGCCAACGCTGGTGACGACGCCGAGCGATATTTCGAGCAGCTTCTTCATGATTTCGGCGCGAAATATTTCGCGTAGGACGTGCTCAGGTCGGCGGCGGCGGCCCGCAGATCCTGCTGTGCGTGTTCCACTTCCGAGCGGTTGCCGTTCTGCACGGCCGTGGCCGCGCGAATTACCGCTGCCGAAAGCCGTCCAACCGCGATCGTCAGACCGGCTTGCCCGCCGGGCTCAGGCGACTTGCCGGACTGGATTTGCGCACCGGCATCGGCGAGCGCCTTGCCGGCCGATTGCAAAGTGCGCGACGTGTATTCCGACGGGGCTCCCCCAGCGATCCAGCTCTCCAGGACCAGCGATGCGGTCTGTGCGGCGGAAGCCGCGGTTTTCGACTGCTGCTCGACCTGGCCGGAAGGCGAGCATGCCGTCAGTACAAATATTACCAGCAGCAAGCACAGGCGGTCTGGTCGAGGACCGACGGCTGTAACGGCATTTACAATACGTGCTTGTAGCGTTGCTGCCACACGATTGTTCTCCCCGCACCAAGCGACTTCGGCGCGAAGTTTGATCTAGAGCGCTGGGTGATCAGGTCAACTGAACCGTGATGAACGGCGCTGGCACCGCGGAACAAACCAGCGATCGCCGGATTAGGGGATGAGGAGGCAAAGGCCATGGACAGGGAAGAGCGTATCAAGCAGCGAGCCCACGAGATCTGGGAGCGCGAAGGCCGTCCGCAAGGACGCGAGCGCGAGCACTGGGATCAGGCCGTGCAGGAGATCGAAGCTGAGGGTTCCGAGGCCGAACGCGGCCCGGTCGTGCCCGATCCAACGGTCGAGGCCGGCTCCGATCCGGAGGCACGCGGCAGCAAGCGGCGGCGAGGGACATGAGGCCGATGCCTCGTTTCGTCGCCTGGATCGTGGTCGTACTGGTCGTGCTGTTCGCCGCCTGGCTTATGATCGGGCGCGACAGAACCGGCGGCGGAGGTCAGCCCACGCCGCACGCAATTGATCAAAATGGATAGGAGCCGACATGACGGGAACCGATACTCATCCTGAACAAGACCCGGCGGAAGGATCGCGATCGATAGTGGAAAAGCAGCTCCGCAACGAGCAAGGCGGCGAGGGTCAAGATCGCAAAGCCGAGCCAGCTCCCGACAAATCCGGCAGCAAGACCAAGACACCTTCGGAAGCGCGCAAGAAAGGCTCAGGCTTGGATTGAGCCGGCCGAAAGCGGGCTCACACTGCCGTTTGCCTCGAAATAATAGGGATAGCGCTCCTGGACGATTTCGAGCACCTCGAAGATGCGGCGAAGATGCGTTCGCATCGCCTCTTCCGCCGCAAACGCGTCGGCCTGCTCAAGCGCATCGACAATCCGCCGATGCTGGCCGAGGACCACCGACATGCTGTCGAGGCGCGGAAAAGACAGGAAGCGGAAGCGGTCCATGTGCAGCTTCGCCGCGCTGATGTCGGCCCAGATTCCGGGAAACCCGGCATGACTGGCGATGTGCTGGTGGAACAGCTCGTCCGACTTGAAGAAGCGCCTGTCGTCCGCGATGGAGGCGAACGTCTCCTGGACGGCCAGTTCGCCTTTGAGCACGGCAAGCAGGTCGGCACGGCGCGGGCTCTCGACCGCGCGCTTGATCAGGCCGACTTCGAGCGCTTCGCGCAGAAACTGCGATTTTTCGAGATCGGCAATTCGGAGCGGCGCCACCATGCTGCCGCGCTGCGGATAAATGTCGATCAAGCCAAGACCGGCCAACCGGGCGAGCGCCTCCCTGACCGGCGTGCGGCTCACGCCGAGGGCTTCCGACATCGCCTTTTCAGAAATCAGCTCGTGCGGCTTCAGGCGGAAGGTCAGGATCTGGTCGAGCAAAACCTCGAACGTCCTAGCCGCGACTGAAGCGCCGGGGGCGGTTTCGTCGAGCCGCCCCTCGGTGATGGTCCGCGTTCCCAAAAGCCGTGCCATCGGCGACCCCTTATAGGCTCTGCAGCTTCAAGCCGTTCATGAAATGCCTGCGCAAGCAGCAGCGCCGACGTTATTCCTTGCGCGGAGAACCGCCGATGCGCGCCAGCAGGCCGCCATCGACGCGTACGACCTCGCCGGTGACGAAGGAGGCATCGTCGGACAGCAGGAAGGCGACGACTGCGGCAATCTCTTGCGGCTGGGCGGTACGGCCGAGCGGATGCATGTTGTCGAGGATGCGCAGGATCTCGTCGGGCTTATCGTTGAGCTTGACCGCATCCCGCAGCATCGGCGTGTCGACCGCGCCCGGAGCGACGGCATTGACGCGCACACCGAGCGGCGCATAATCGACGGCCATCGATTTGACCAGCCCGATCAGGCCGTGCTTGGCCGTGCTGTAGGCCAGAACCCCTTCCTGGCTGGCCAGACCCTGCACCGAGCTCATATGGACGATGGCGCCGCGGCTTTGCCGCAGCAGCGGCATCGCCGCGCGGGAGAGCAGGTAGGCAGCCTTGAGGTTGACGTTCATCACCTCGTCCCAAAGCGCCTCGTCCGTGGTCTCCACCGTTCCGTAACGCTGGATGCCGGCATTGTGGGAGAGCATGTCGAGCCCGCCGAACGCGGACCGGGCAAGCTCGACGGCGCGGCCACAGGCTTCAGTGTCGGCGGTCGAGCCAAGCACGGTGTGCACGGTCACGCCGCGCGCCGAAAGCTGCGCCGCGACGTCATCCAGCTGATCGCCCGCCCGGTCGAACAGAATCAGGTCGACGCCTTGCCCGGCCAGTCTTTCGGCGACAGCACGGCCGATGCCCATGGCCGCTCCCGTGACCAGTGCGCGTTTTTTGAACTCAGCCATTTATTCTCCCTCGAACAGTTGCGCAGTGACTACCATGGTAGTCGATCGGCGCCACTTGACGTGCCTTCTTTGCCGAACCGGCCCAAGCGTGTTCGGCGTCATGTCGATCCTTGCATGAAAGCCAGCGTTTCCGCGCGCGTCGGTGCGCCGAGCCGTCCGCCAAAGCGCAGGCACTTTAGCGCGGCGGCGGCGCTGGCCACTGCTATCGCCCGCTCTTCGTCCCAACCTTCGGCCAGGCCTAGAGCGAAGGTGCCGTGAAACACGTCGCCCGCCGCCAGGGTGTCGACGGCTTCGACCCGCGGCGACGGCAGATGACGGACATCATTGCCGCCCGGGTGCTGGAACACGGTGCCGTTCGCGCCATCGGTGACCGCCACGAAGGCGCCGGTCCGTTGGCCGAGAATGGCGACGGCGGAACCAGCGGATATCTCCGGACCGCAAAGGATGCGTGCCGCCGGCAGCGAAGCAACGACATGCGAGGCGAGCGGCAGCAGCCGGTCGAGCTCCGGTCGCGACGCGACATCGGCGTCAAGGATCGCCGGGATGCCGCACTCGCGAGCCTTCGCCAGCGCCAGGGCCGCGGCTCCAGGCCAGCGGACATCAACCAGCACGACGTCGAAGCGGGAAAAATCCGCGGGCGGAAGACGGTCAGGATCGGCTTGCGTGACGGCATCGTAGAAGGGCACGATCATGCGTTCGCCGGCGGCATCGACCAGGATCGTGGCAATGGCCGAGCGGCCACCTTCAACCCTGCGCACCAGCGAACAGTCGACCCGCTCCGCCTCCATCTGGCCGATGACATCGCGGCCGACAGCATCGTCGCCGACGCTTGCCCATAGCCAGACCTGCCCGCCCTGGCGGCTGGCTGACGCGGCGGCGCTTGCCGCCATCCCGGCCGCGATCTGTATAGCCTCGCTCGGCAGGAACTTGCCGGCGCCGGAGGGCAGGACATCGAGGCGCAAGATCGTGTCGTAGGTGAGCGCGCCGACGCAGAGCAGGCGGGGCGCCGTCATCGCAGCCGGTAGCCGCGCTGATGGGCAATCGCTGTCATCACGCCTCTCAATTCGGCAAGGCCGCGAAGACGGCCGATCACGGGGTAGCCGGGATGGGTGCGCCGCGCGGCGTCATCAATCAGCTCGTGGCCATGATCCGGGCGAAACGGCAGCAGCGCCGCCGGTTCACCGGCATCGCGGCGGCGTTGCTGCTCGTCGAGCAAGATCGAGACCACCGAGACCATGTCGACATCGCCGCTCAGATGCTCGGATTCCATGAACGAGCCGTCCGGGTCCATGCTGACATTGCGCAGATGCACGAACTTTATCTTGTGCGCAAAGCGCCTGGCGATTGCGGGCACGTCATTGGCCGGGTTGGCGCCCAGCGACCCGGTGCACAAGGTGAGGCCGCTATGGGCCGATGGCACGGCGTCCAGGATAAGGGCGATGTCGTCGGCGTTCTTGACGATCCGGCACAGGCCGACGAGATCGCGCGGCGGATCGTCCGGGTGGATCGCCAACGTGACGCCCGCCTCTTCGGCCGCCGGCAGCACGTTTTCGAGAAAACGGACGAGGTTCTCGCGCAGCCGGTCGTGCGACAGGCCCGACTGCTCGGCCACCACTTCGCGCAATTCTGCTATGTCGTAGCGCTTGAAGGCGCCCGGCAGGCCGGCCATGATGTTGGCGAGCAGACGTTCTTTTGACGTATCCGGCGTCGTCTCGAACCATTCGCTCGCCCGCTGGAGAACATCGAGCGCATAGTCGCGCTCCGAGCCCTTGCGCTGCAGCATGTAGCAATCGAACGCGGCAAGCTCGTGCATGTTCATGCGGAGCGCCCGTCCGCCGCCCGGCAGCGGCGCAGCCAGGTCGGTCCGGGTCCAGTCGAGGATCAGCATGAAGTTGTAGCAGACCGTGCGCACACCGCAGGCGCCGAGATTGCGTAAGGTCTGCCTGAAATTGTCGTAGAGCCGGTCGAGATCGCCGCGGCCGAGCTTGATGTCCTCGTGCACGGGCACACTCTCGACGACGCTCCATTTCAGGCCCATCGCCGGATCCGCCTCGATAAGCGCCTGGCGCTGCCTAATAGCGTCGATCGGCCAGACTTCGCCGTAAGGGATGTCGTGCAGTGCCGTCACGATGCCGGTCGCGCCGGCCTGCCTGGCATGGGCAAGCGTTGCCGCGTCGCTCGGCCCAAACCATCGCCACGTCTGCTCCATTCGACCTCCAGCTGCGGAATTTCTCGATGAGGACCGCTGATGTATTGGATACTACCATGGCAGTCAATTGCTTGCCGCAGCCCAGTGCCTGTGTCTGCGTTCGGGCCGCCCCCTATGAGAGATTACAACTGTACGTGGCGTTCAGATTGAACGGCTATGCAAGGTCCGAGTTTCGGCTGGCCCAAATCGTGCCGCGTTCGAACATCGTGCGCATTTGCGGCACGGCGAACTCGTCGGCGGTGTGGCCGAGCGCGCTGTAGAAGACGCGGCCCTTGCCGTAGCGGCGCTTCCAGACGACCGGCATGACGACGCCGGCGATGAAATCGAGATGCTCGCCGGTGAAAGTAGTCGTCGCCAGCACCTCGTTGGTCGGATCGACATGCATGTAATACTGCTCTGAACGGTAGGCGAAGCCGTCGATGCCCTGCATGACCGGATCGTCTGGCCTGGTGATATCGACGTGATAGTCGATGATGTTGCCGGGATGGGCGACCCACTGGCCGCCGGTCATGAACTGGTATTCCGGCTCGTTGCGGAAGCTGTCGCACATCGTGCCGTGAAAGCCCGCAAGGCCGGTGCCGGCCCCGACGGCGCTGGTCAGGTTTTGCAGCTCCGGCTTTTCGATCGTCGACATCGTGATCACCGGGACGATGAGATCGAGCTTGCTCAGCTGCGGATCGGCAAGCGCCGAAGTCCCCTGCTCCAGCTGCACGTCGAAGCCGTTGCCGGCCAGCATCTCCTTGACGATTTCGGCGCTTCGAGCCGGGGTGTGACCTTCCCAGCCGCCCCAGAAAATCAGTGCCGTCTTGCTCATCGCATTGTTCCCTATTCCAGAATTCCGAAAGGCAGATCGGCGCGCATCGGCGCCGGCCGGGCGCAGCCATATCTGAGATCGATACGCTGCCCTACGTCTGCTGAAGAGATGATCGATTCCATGATTTCCAGGACATGGAGGGAAAGGTCGAGACTGGCGCGGTGTTGCCTGCCCGAGACGATCGCCTGCGCCATGTCGGCAAGGCCGAGGCCCCGGTAATTGCCGTCGCCATAGGAATGGATCTGATCGGCCACCGTCCAGTCGCCCTTGCGCTGGCTGGTCCTGATGTCGCCCTGGAACTGGTTGGGATCGGAGACGATCATCGAGCCCGTGGTTCCGTAAAGTTCGATGTGATTGTGTTCATGCTTCCAGACGTCGAAGCTGGTGGTGATCGAGACCGCGGCGCCATTCTCGAATGCGAGCAGGCCGGAAATATGGGTCGGCACCTCGACCCGGATGGTCTCGCCCTGGCGCGGTCCAGAACCGATGGTGCGGGTGGCGTAGGATGACTTCGCCTGCCCGGTCACGGATTTTACCGGACCCAGGAGATTGACCAGGCAGGTCAGGTAGTACGGTCCCATGTCGAGCATCGGCCCGCCGCCGGGCTGATAGTAGAAATCCGGATTGGGATGCCAGAGCTCGTGGCCGGGCACCTGCATGAAGGCAGAGCCGGCGACAATGGTCCCGACCGTATCCTTATCGACCAGCCGCCGCGCCGTTTGGTGGGAGCCGCCAAGAAAGGTGTCGGGTGCACAGCCGACGCGCACGCCCTTTTCGCGCGCGGCCGCGACCAGCCGCTCGGCGTCGCTGAGCGTCGTTGCCAGCGGCTTCTCGGAATAGACGTGCTTGCGTTGCCCGACAGCCTGCAGGCCGACCGGCACATGATGCTGCGGCGTCGTCAGGTTGAGCACGATCTCGACGCGCGGATCGGCCAACAGCGCGTCGACCGGCATGGCAGCCAGGCCGTAGGTCGCTGCTTTCGCCTCGGCTGCCGCCCGGTTGATGTCGGCGACGCCGACAATGTCGAGCACCGGGAATTGTGGCGATGCCTTCAGATAGGCATCCGAAATGTTGCCGCAGCCGATAATGCCGACGCCGATCCTCCGCATGGGCTTCTCCTCAAAAGGCGGCATTGATGAAACAGCAGAACTCGTTTGTCACCCCCCTTTCGGCCGGACGAGGTTATCCCGTGACAAGGATATACCTCGAGAGCCTCAGAACCGCCGCCCGATCACAATCGCGCGCCTATGCGCGAGCCGCTTGCTTTCGAGGTCGAACGGCCGGTACTCAGCAACATTGCTTCATGTAGCTTGCTCGACATTTTTGATGCCGGCTTTGAGCACAGCACAGATTTTCACCGGTAGAAGGACGCACATGATCCGCCCACAAGGAACCATCGCACCGATCCTGACGCCGTTCGAAAACGACGGCCGCATTGCCCGCGACCTCTGGATATCACACGCCAAGTGGGTGCTGGATCAGGGAGCGCATTTCCTGTCGCCGTTCGGCACCACGGGCGAGGCGTTGTCCGTCTCGTTGCGCGAGCGCATGCAAGCGCTGGAGTGGCTGGTCGAGGCCGGCATTTCGCCAAGCCATCTGATGCCCGGCACCGGTGTCACGGCACTTGCCGAGACCGTCGAGCTGACGGCGCATGCCGTCGGGCTCGGCTGTGCCGGGGTGATGGTGCTGCCGTCGTTCTTCTATACGGCCGCCGGCGACAACGGACAGGTCCGCTACTATGGCGAGCTGATCGAACGGGTGGCGAACCCGGCGATGAGGATGATCCTCTACCACATCCCGCAGAATTCCGGCGTACCGGTGAGCCCGGCGCTGACCGCCCGCTTGAGCCAAGCGTTTCCGGATGTCGTGGTGGCTTACAAGGACAGCGCCGGCGATTGGAACAACACCGCGGCGGTCATTGCGGCAGCTCCAGGGGTCGCGGTGTTCCCGAGCTCGGAAGCACAGCTGACGAAAGGCCTCGCCAACGGTGCTGCAGGGTGCATCTCGGCGACGGTCAATCTGAATGCCGCAGCGATCCGGGCCCTCTACGACGCAGCGCTGGCGGGAGAGGACATTACTGACGCGGATGCCGCCATCAAGGCGTTCCGCAAAATCATCCAGGACGCCGGCCTCATCTCCGCGATGAAGGCAGTGCTGGCGGTACGGTCCGGCGACAGACGCTGGCTGAACCTGCGCGCACCGCATGAGAACGCGACGCAAGCCACCGGCGAAGCTTTGCTCGCCGCTCTCGGCCCGCTAGCCGACCATATCGGCCGGAGCTGACTATCGGGCCGTGTTCAGGGCGGCGGCGGCGCGTATCAGCGCCTTGAACGCATTCTCATCTATGTCTTCGCCCTCACGGATATCGATGGCGCGCCTGGTGTTGCCTTCGAGGCTGGAGTTGAACAGGCCTGAAGGATCCTGCAGGGCGGCGCCCTTTGCGAAGGTCACCTTCACGACGTTCTTGTAGGTCTCGCCGGTGCAGATTATTCCGGCGTGCGACCACACCGGAACGCCTCGCCACTTCCACTCCTCGACCACTTCCGGGTCAGCCTGCTTGACGAGAGCGCGGACATGGGAAAGCGTCTTGCCTCGCCAATCGCCCAGCTCACTGATCCTCGCATCTATCAGCTGCGAGGGGGAGCTCTCTGCATTTCCTTCCATAGAGCCACTCTTCATCACCATTGTCGCTTTCCCTAGGGTTGTTGCCGCTCGCCCGTCACATGAATACCGCTAGTCGGCACCGGGTTTGCGGGAATGACTGGCATTCCACTCACATTCGCTCGCCAGGCAACTGGCTGGCTTGCTTTACCCAGTCGGTGAGTTGAGCTTCGTCGAGCTGGTCGTCCTCGCGGATGTCGAGGTAGCGCACGTCCTTGTGCTTGGACTCGCCTGGAGGGAAAGGATGCAGCGACGTGCCGCGGAAGAAAGCCAGCTTGATGTACTTTGTGAAGCAATGGAAGTTGAGGAACCAGCCTTGACCCTCTACGCCATAGAAGGGCGAGTTCCATTTGACGGCCTTGCGCAGGTTGGGAACGTTGCGTTCGATGAGTGCGTCGAGGCGGCGGCCGACGTCGCGTTTCCAGCCCGGCATGGCCGCGATGTAGGCCTGCACAGGAGCGTCACCATCACCCTTCGGGATCTGCGGGTTGCCGCCTGCGAGGAGGACCGGCTTGGCGGTTGCAGGCTTGGCGGCGGGCTTCTTCGCGACCGCCGCTGACTTGATGGACGTCTTGTTGGCCATGCGGTCACTCCAATGCGCCGGTGCCCCCTGCGTTGCGCCACTTGGGAGCGTAAGGCAGCACGAACATGTACAGTCCGGTAAGCAGGAGCAAGCCGAGTGGAAACAGCGGCAAGAGGTATACCCAGTAGGCGGGTTCCTTGCCTACTCCCAGGCTGATGAAGATGGCGGCGACGACCGCCGCAAAGATGATCGACAGCCAGCGGTGGATCTGCCGAACCCATTTGTTCCAATCCATTGAGACCTCCTCTGAAGACGAACCGAAGCGGATCGGGCAGCCCGTTTGGCGACTCCCGCCGGGCAGCCACGCCACTGAACGCATGCTTTACCAGCGCGCCAGTTGGGTGATTTGAACGAGATTGCCGCAGTTGTCGTTCAGCTGGGCGATGGTCGAGCCGGTTACTTCGGTCGGCGGCATCGTGAACTCGGCGCCGCGCGCTTTGATGCGCTCGTAGTCGCCCTTGACGTTATCGGTGAAGAACATGACCGCGGGCTGGCCCTGCTGGAAAATGGCTTGCTGGTAGGTCTTTGCAGCGGGGTTGTCATTGAGCGCGAGTTGCAGCTCGGCACTATCCGGCTCGTCGGGTGATGCGACGGTCAGCCAGCGAAACGGCCCATTGCTGAAATCGGCCTTCTTGGTAAAGCCGAGCGTTTCGGTGTAAAAGCCCAGTGCCTTTTCCTGGTCGTCCACGTATACTTTGGCCAACTTGATCTTCATTGGCTTGCCTCCATTATCGCCTCGTGATGTCGCTCTGTAACAGAGCCCTTGCCTGGATAGCCCAGCGGATCTCAGTCCGTCCGCGCCAGAACCTGCTCCAGATCGTCAAAGAACCTCGGCCAGCCGACTTTGGCACCCCGGAAGTAAGGCTGCTGATCCGGCCGGAAGCCCGACTGTTCCATGCGCAAGCGGGCTCCGGTGCTCGTGGGGGTGAGGGTCCAGGAGACGACACTCTTGAGATCCTTGGTATCCCA
Source organism: Mesorhizobium sp. M0954 (assembly GCF_040319155.1). NCBI lineage: Bacteria > Pseudomonadati > Pseudomonadota > Alphaproteobacteria > Hyphomicrobiales > Phyllobacteriaceae > Mesorhizobium > Mesorhizobium sp. M0954. The sequence continues at coordinate 201,962 of NZ_JAMYNR010000011.1, forward strand.
CGTGTAAGTCAGTGTTCTGTTCGGCTCGACCGTCTGCACCTGACATTCGACAGCGCCCCAGTCTGCGTGAAGATTGAAACGGTGGTCCGCGACAGGTTTGAAGTCATTTTTCATGAGCCACTCCTCGATCAAGTGTGGTTGCGTGAGCGCGCGCCAGATCTTCTCGGGCGGATAAGCGATTTCCCGTTCGACAACGACGGAGAGCGTTTCGGTCGACGTTCGGTTCACTGGTCCATCCTTTTGAGCAGGTCTTCGAGGTCGTCGAACCGGCTCTGCCAGAACCCGGTCATCTGGCTTGTCCAGTCGATCAGGGGGGCAAGCGCAGCAAGCTGCGCGCTATAATGGGTCTGTCGCCCTGCATGGCGGTCGCGCACGAGCCCGGCCTGCCTCAAAACGCCGAGATGTTTTGACACGGCCGGTTGCGAAATTCCGGCCTGAGCCGTCAGAGCCCCGACCGTCTGCTCTCCTTCGCGACACAGCCGCTCAAAAATAGCGCGCCGAGTCGGATCGGCAAGCGTTCTGAAGAGTACATCGTGAGCGTTTGGCATTGGGATCGATAACTCTTCGGCTATTGATCGATGTATAACCGCCGGGATATGTGTGAGTCAAGCGGGAAGCGGCATAATTCTCGTTGCAGGTCACCTGCTTCGCTCACGCAGCCAGTTGCTTATTCGCCGTGCTCTGCACTGGAATTGTCACGCGTTATGCGCTACATGACCATCTACATGGTCAGGAGCGTGACATGGATGCAGTCAATCTGGCGGACGCCAAGGCACATCTGAGTGAGCTCGTCGACCGGGTTGAAGCTGGAGACTCGATCGACATAACCCGGCGTGGCAAGCCGGTCGCCAGGCTCACGGCCGTGGCCCGCCCTCGCAAACGGATCGACGCCGTCCTGCTCCAATCCCTGACCGCAACCATGTCTCTGCAGGCTCAGGCTGCCACCGATCTGGTGCGATCGATGCGAGATGGCGATCGCTATTGACGTCCTATCTCGATACTTCGCTGATCATCGCGGCGCTATCCAACGAAGCCGTGACCGCGCGCGTTCAGGGCTGGCTGGCGGAGCAGGACCCTGCGCAACTTGTGATCAGCGACTGGACCATCACCGAGATGTCCTCCGCCATGGCGGTCAAGCTTCGGACCGGACAGATCGACCTGGAGCAACGCGCGGCAGCGCTCGCGATGTTCAATAAGCTTGTCGCTGAGAGCTTCACCGTGCTGCCGGTGACGGGCGGGCATTTTCGGGTCGCCGCGAAATTCGCCGATCAGCATATCCTCGGGCTTCGTGCTGGCGACGCCCTGCACCTCGCGACGGCATCGGAGCATGGCGCCACGGTGTGGACCCTCGACCAGCGGCTCGCCGAGGCAGGACCGATTCTCGGCGTGCCGACGCAGTTGATGGCATGATCGAGGCCCTCTCCTCCAAAATGAATAAACCGATTGAGGCTCGCCGAGCGGTACGGCCTTTCCACCTATGAAGCGATGATCGCCTCCGCGGCGGTTCACGCTGGCTGCGATACACTCTGGTCAGAGGACATGCAGCACGGAATGGCGCTCGACGAAGGCTTGCGCATCGTTAATCCCTTTCGCGTTGCGAGCTGATCACGCTCATTGAAAGGGGGCTGGCCGGGAGCGAACTGGCGGCTTTCGATGTTGCCGAGCGGCGCGTCGGGCACGGAGAGCGATGCTGTCAACCACAAGCGTCTGCGCGGGCGAGGAGAAAGGCCGCTTCGCGCACGTTGCGGGTGAGCTTGGCCGCAGCCTCGAATTCGGCGCGGGCCTCGGCCAGCCGGCCGGCCCGAAACAGAAAATCGCCTCTCGCCGCCGGCAATGGCGCATAATTGCGCAAGGCGGCGGCGTCGGCAATCTCGTCTACCAGCCGCAGGCCCGCTTCGGGCCCGAAGGCCATGCTGTGGGCGACCGCTCGATTGAGATCGACCACCGGCGAGGGCATCACTGCACGCAGCCGGTCGTAGAGCGCTGCGATGCGGGGCCAGTCGGTGTCGGCCGGACTGCGCGCCCGCGCGTGACAGGCTGCAAGCGCGGCCTGCAACACATAGGGGCCATCGCCCCCGAGGGCTTCGGCACGGGCCAGCGCGTCAAGGCCTCGGCGGATCAGCAGCTGGTCCCAGCGCGCGCGGTTTTGCTCGGTCAGGGTCAAGAGGGCGCCGTCCGGCCCGATGCGTGCCGGCAGGCGCGATGCCTGGATTTCCATCAGAGCCAGCAGGCCGAACACCTCGGCATCCTCGGCCATCAACCCCGCCAGCATGCGGCCGAGCCGTTGTGCCTCCAGGCACAGGCTCGGCCGGACAAGGTCGTCGCCTGCCGTGGCGGCATAGCCTTCATTGAAGATGAGATAGATGACCTCCAGCACCGAGGAGAGACGCGCCGCACGCTCGGCGCCGCGCGGCACCTCGAAGCTGAGCCTGGCCTTTCCGATCGTCCGCTTTGCGCGGACGATGCGCTGGGCGATCGTCACCTCGCTCGACAGGAAAGCACGGGCGATCTCGTCCGTCGTCAGGCCGCCGATGACACGCAGCGTGAGGGCCGCGCGGGCGTCGGCCGAAAGTATGGGGTGGCAGGCTGTGAAGATGAGGCCCAGCAGTTCGTCGCCAAGATCGTTGTTCATGGCTATTTCGTTTCCCTCGGCCGTACCGTCGCACTCGCCGTCCAGCTCCCGCGCGATCTCCTCATGCTTGCGCTCGCGCATCTTGTCGCGACGGATCGCATCGATGGCGCGGTGTTTGGCGACTGTCATCAGCCAAGCGCCAGGATTGGCCGGAACGCCGGTCCTGGACCATTCGGATAGGGCTATGACGAGGGCGTCCTGCACCAGTTCCTCTGCAAGATCGACATTGCGCACGAGGCGGGCCAGGCCCGCGATGAGCCGGGCCCGTTCAATGCGAAAAATCGCCTCGATCGCCTGCTGCGTCTCGCCTGCCGTCATGCTGCCTTATCGGCCAAAGCCATAACGAAGGCAAAGCAGGTTGCGGCCGACAGGTTCAGTTGCCGCTGAGCTTCTCGCGCGTCCGGTCATGGATTTCCGTGACCTCCGGCGTCAGATTCCCATTGCCAATCAGCCATCTCGTACAGCGGCCGGATTTCAATCTCGCTCGGTCCCGGCATGGGATTGGGGCAGCGCTTCACCCAGGCGACCGCCTCGTCCATGTCCTTGACTTCCCAGAGCCAAAAGCCGGCGACCAGTTCGCGGGTCTCGGCGAAAGGCCCGTCGATGACCGTCCGGCGGGGACCATCGAAGGCAACGCGCTTGCCCTGCGAGGAGGGCTTGAGGCCATCGGCGTCGAGCAAGATGCCGGCATTGCGCAGCTCGTCGTTAAACCTGCCCATCGCCTCCATCGCCTCCTTCGCCTCGGGCGTGGGGACAAAGCCCTTTTCGCTGTCCTCGGTAGCCTTCACGAGCACCATCACACGCATCGTCTGTCTCCTTGTTGAGCCGGACTCACCGGCCGGCATCGAAACGACGAACGGAGTTTAGGAAATCGACATTGTCCTGCAAATTTTTTTCGAGGTTGAGGAGAAGCCGCCGATCGCGGCTCGTCTGGTCAGGAATCGCGATGGCGCGATATCGAGATTGGGCGCAACGCTGGTCGCCGATTGTAAGTAATTGAGTGGCTCGCCTAAACCATTTCGGGACGTTTTGAAGCCTCGCGGATCGCCTTGTGTACGCTGCGCTGCAAATCCATAAAGGCCGGGGTTTCCATGACCTCTTCCCGGCGCGGGCGCTCGATATCGACATTGAAGGTCTGCATGATGCGTCCCGGGCCGATCCCCATCACGACGATGCGGTCCGACAGGTAGACGGCTTCTTCCACATCATGGGTGACGAAGAGCACGGTGAGCCTGTGCTCCTCCCAGATCTGCGTCAGGAGTTCCTGCATCTGATGCCTGGTCAAGGCATCGAGCGCGCCAAAGGGCTCGTCCATCAGAAGCATTTTGGGTCGATAGGAAAGAGCACGCGCTATGGCCACCCGTTGCTTCATGCCGCCCGAAAGCTCAGACGGATAACGATTGGCGCTGTGAGGGAGCTTGACCAGATCGAGATGCTCGCGTGCTATCCTGCGGCAGGTCGCGCGATCATGACCCGCGGCCTTGAGGGCGAACTCGATATTCTGCTGCGCCGTCAGCCAGGGAAGCAGGGTGTAGGACTGGAAGACGACGCCGCGGTCGAGGCCCGGCTGCAGGATTGGCGCGCCATCGATGGCAAGATCTCCCGCGTCGAAATCCTGCAGTCCGGCAACGATCGACAGCAGCGTGCTCTTGCCGCAACCCGACGTGCCCACCAGCGAGACGAACTCGTTGTCGGCAAGATCGAGATTGATATCGCGCAGCACTTCCGTGCGCCGCGCGCCCGTGCCGAAGCTCTTGTGGAGACCCTCGATCCGCAATTTGGGCAAACTCATCGGCCCGGCCTCATTGCACGTGGCCCTCCTGCCGGAACAGCACTTTTCCCAGTGCCTTCATAACCTGGTCGGTAATGAGGCCAAGCACGCCCAGCAGCAGGATGTAGCCGATGATGGTGTTTGTCTGGAAATAACGCTGGGACACGGTGATGCGGTAGCCGAGCCCTGATGTCGCCGCGACAAGTTCCGCCAACACCAGCCAGGTCCATGCCCAGCCGAGACTGATGCGCAACGTATCCCAGATGCCTGGCAAGGCGCTGGGAACCACGATGCGCGTCAGGATCCTGCGATCCGGCAGGCCGAGCGTCCTGCCAAGGCCGATGAAATCAGCGGGAACCCGCTTCACATTGTCCATGATCATCAGCACCTGCTGGAAGAAGGTGCCGATGAAGATGATCAGGAACTTCTGGGCATCGCCGGTCCCCGACCACAGGATGGAAAGGGGCACGAAAGCGACCACAGGCATGTAGCGGATGAAATCCACAAGCGGCTCGATCGCCGCTTCCCAAGTCCTGAAGCTGCCGATCAGCACGCCAATCGGAATCGCCAATGCCGAGGCGATGAGGAAGCCAACAGAAATACGGTATATCGAGGTCCTGAGATCCAGCCACAGCGTGCCGTCACCCGAGAGCTTGCCGAGCTGGGTCACCACGCTCCCCGGCGAGGGCAGGAAAATCGGCCTTACCAGCCCCAGCCCCGTTGCCGCCCACCAGGCGAGACCGAGGCCGGCAAAAACCGCCACTGCTATCATCAGGAAGCGCGAGCGTGCGATGGGCGCGCCGATCCCGGAGGGTCGGCGACGGCGCATCGGCTGTTTGATCACCGGCCCCGGCGCTGCGTGAGACGGGCTTGGCTTGGTCGCACGCTGCTCGGACATTTGCGTCACCACCGCGAGCCGGCCCTCGTCATTTCGCGGCCTTGACGAATGACGGGTCGATCATCTGCTCCGGCGTCACGTCCGCCTGAAGCAGCCCGGCGTTCTTGGCGGCTGCCTCGACATCGGCGAATGTCTTGGTGGAAAATTCGCCCGTCAGCGCATCCTTGTTTTCGGCGAGAGTATAGTAACGCACGCCATCAAAGGCGGTGTTGAGGTCTTCGACGCTCGAACCGACCGCCTTGGAGATGATCGCCCGGCCGTCGGGCGTGTCGGCATTGTAAGCCTTCAGGGCCGCATCCCAGGTTTTGATCATGGCAAGCACCTGGCCGGGACGCGACTTGATCACCTCATCGCGCACCACGAACACGTCACTGATCAGGCCGGGATCTTCGCCTGCGGTGAAGAGCAGCTTGACGTCCTTGTTCTGTGCCCTGGCCGCGGTGAGATAGGGCTCATAGGTAACCGCGACCGGGACCTGGCCGGCGATCAACGCACTGCCGGCATCCGCCGCCGGCATTGGAACCGGCTGGACATCGGCGATGGACATGCCGTTCTTGGCGAGCGCGTATTTGAGCAGGATGTCGCTCGTCGTGCCTTCCTCGAAAGCCACCTGTTTGCCCTTGAGGTCGGCGACGGAGGCGATGTCCTTGCCGGCGATCATGGCGTCCGCCGTCATGCTGACGTCGAGCAGAAGCACGATCTTCACCGGCAGGCCGGCCGCAACCATGCCCATAGCCGTGTGGGTCGCGATGTTGGCGGCATCGAGCTGGCCGCTCGCCAGGGCGGCGTTGATGTCCTTGTCCTCGGCGAAGTTCACGATCTGCACGTCAGACAGCCCGTTTGCCTTGAACAGACCCTTGGCTTCGGCGACGTGCCACTGGCCGTAGCCAAGCCATGGCTCGATGCCTATCTTGAATGTTCCTGCCTCAGGCGTCGCCGGAATTGTCGTGTCGGCCGCGTAGACCGCCGGGGCAAACCCGACGGCAGCAGCCATAACGAGTGCCCGAAATTGTCCTGCTAGGTTACGCATCATCTTGTTCCCCTTGATGATCAGGCCGCTTTTTTGAACCAAACATCCGGCCTGGTGAGAATGCGGGCTTCTGCTCTTGCGGCACCGTGCCTCGGCATCTTAGCTGTCCGTTCAACGAAAGTGCGACGACACTTCAACGTCAGCAACAGCGGATGTCAAGGCTAAATACATACATGCATATACAAGTTAGCCCCCCTCCTTCCGACTCTGATTCGCTTCACTGCGATCAGGTTTTTTTGGATGGAGAATATCGACTGCCAAGCGAGTAGCGGCTGCCAACGTAAGTCAGCTTGCTGATCGTGGCAACGACGGCGCCCGTCCATGTCCGGCGATGCAGAAACAGGCAGCAGCTGCCGACGTCGATGCCCAGATACCGCGCCGTCTCGGCATCGGCAGGGGTCGCCGAGATGATGTGCTCGACCTCCGTCACGGGGGTTTTCTGCATGAGGTAGTCGTAGGTCGCTGTCTTGGAAAAATCCTGCTTGTCATAGTCGGGTATCAGGCCCGGGTTGACGAAGCGCTCTTCCAGTTGCACAGGCAGGTCGTTCTCGAAGTTGACGACGATGGAATGATAGACCGACACGCGCTTTGCAAACTCAAACGAAAGCGCGAGCTCCTTTGTCGGCGTGATCTTTTCGAGGACGATAACCTCGGAGCGATGCCTGTTTCCCCGCGCGACAATTTCCGCCGCGATGTTGTTGATCTCGATCAGTGCGGATTGCGGTCGAGGCGGCGCGATGAATGTGCCGACGCCCTGGAGCCGGATCAGAAAACCCGCAGAGGTCAACTCCCGCAAGGCACGATGGACCGTCATCCGAGACACGCCGAGTGTCGCCACGAATTCATTTTCGGACGGCAGCTTGCGGTCCTTGCTCCATCGCCCCGTTCCGATATTCGTCAGGATGTAGTCCTTGACCTTCTCGTAAAGAGGGCTGGCGGTGTCGGGCAAAGTGATCATTACAAAAATCCTTTCCGGCAAGGTTCGGAAATCACACGCGCCCGGCAGACCGCATCCGGATGATTGTTTTCAAGCCATCGCCCTGTCCCGCCAACAACCGCTTATAGGCTGCGGGAACATCATCCAGGCCGATCTCCCGGTCGATCAGTTCGACCATGGGCTCGGTCAATTCGCCGAGCATCCGGATGGCGTCGGGAAGCTCATCGGCAAAGGCGTGGCATCCCAGCAATGCGATTTCGCGTTCAACCAGGATGTTGGGATCGATATCGAGGCGGCCGTGGAATATGCCGACCATCGCAACGGTGCCGCCGGCGTCGAGAACGCCGAGCAACTGGCCGAGTGCTGCGATGCTGCCGGTCGCTTCGACGGCAGCGAGCAAGGGGGCATCCGCGGTGGCGGCGGCGATGGCGTTCCGGTTCAAATCGACGATGCTGGCGCCGGTGACCCGCGCCACGCGGGCGCAGCGGCCCTGATTGCGGTCGGCGACGAGCACGGTACCTGCGAATGTCCGGGAAAGCAGCAGTGCGGCAAGCCCGCCAATGGTCCCGCAACCGACGACAAGAACGGAACCGGCCGTTTTCGGCAGACGCCGCACTGCGTGCAACGCTACAGCCAGCGGCTCGGCCATCGGCGCGACCCGTTCGTCAAGCACGGCATCGACGATGTGCAGGAGGCGTGCGGGCAGGACCGCCTGTTCGGCAAATCCGCCGTCGCATATCTCGCCGACAAAGCCCAGCGACGTGCAAAGATGCCGCTTGCCTGCATGGCATTGCGCGCATTCTCCGCACCAGAAACGGGAATCGGCGACCACTCGGTCGCCAACACCGACGGTATCCACGCCCTCGCCGATGGCAATCACCGTGCCTGTCAGCTCATGGCCGGCCGTGGAAGGCGATCGGCTTATCCATTGGCCCGTGCGGAAGTTGTGGAGATCGGAACCGCAAATGCCTGCGGCATCGACCCTCAGCTTCACCCAGCCTGGCTCGGGAGCGCCTGGCGCGGCGATATCCTCGACGCGCAGGTCGCCGGGTCCATGGAGCCGCGCCGCCCTCATCGTCATCGTTTCCGCTCAGCCGGCGAGATAGCGATCGCGGATCTCCGAAACCGCGTTCTCATGCGAGCTGAATCCTTCGTAGCGGGCGAGCCTGCGGGCATGCAGGGCGAGTTCCGGATAGGCCGCCGAGGTCACATAGCCGACCGACGATCTCTTGACGAAATCCGTCACGGAAAGCGGTCCAAAGGTTCGCGCCCACCGGCTGGTCGGCAGCACCGCATTGGGTCCCAGGACGAAGTTGGCGAGGGTCACCGGCGTATGCGGACCCATGAGGATCTCGGCAGCTTCCGTGATACGTCCGAGATGCGCAAATGGCTCCGTTGACAGAATCTCGAGGTGCTCCGGCGCATAGTCGTTGATGAACCGGTAGCTGTCCTCCAGCGACTCGGTCAGCACGATGCCGCCGCGCTTCCCAGTCAGCACCGCGCGTGAGAACTCCACACGCTGTTCGCTCATCCTGGACCAGTGTTCCGGTATCGCAATCAACGCGGCTTCGGCGACCTTGCGGCTGTGCGTCACTAGGTAGGCCGAGGAATCCGGCCCGTGCTCGGCCTCGATCAACAGGTCAAGAGCGGCCAAGCCGCCGTCGACGCTGTGATCGGCAAAAATGATCGCTTCGGAAGGACCGGCGGGGAGACCTGTGTTGATGATCGGGGACAACACGCTCTTTGCCGCCACCACCCAGGGGCTCCCCGGCCCGACGATCTTGACGGCAGGCTTCACGGTCTCGGTCCCATAGGCGACGGCGGCGACCGCATGGGCGCCGCCGCACTTGTACACGGTCTCCACGCCGGCGATGCGGGCAGCAACCAGCGTCGCGGCGTCGACGGAACCATCCGAAGTCGCAGGCGTCACAATCGCGATCTGGGGAACCCCGGCAATCACCGCCGGAACCGAGGTCATCATCGTCACCGAGGGAAAGGCGCCTTTGCCGCGCGGCACATAAAGCGCAACGGAAGCAATCGGTGTGTATCGGTCACCCGCATAGGCGCCCGGCCGAACTTCCTTGAGCCACATCGTTTCCGGGCGCTGCTCCTCGTGGAAATGCCGGATGTTCTCAATGCCGAACCGGATACTCTCCACGACATCCTTTTCGACCTTGTCGAATGCCGCGTCGAACTCCGCTTCCGAAACTTTCAGTCCACCGTCGGCAACATCGGCTTTGTCGAGTTCGCGTGCAAACCGGAGCAGTGCCGCGTCACCTTCATCCTTGACGGCCTGGATGATTGGACGGACCTTTTCGATGAAGGAAGACAGATCTCCTTCGGCGCGTTTCAGTAAACTGGCCCGCTGATCGACACTGAGCGATGACAGGCGGTGGAAGCTGACGTCAGACATGGCGGCTCCTTTTCTTAGAACGCAATTACGATTAGCGTTTGTCGATCACTTCTGGGACACGTCTCCGGCCCCTGAAGCCTTCAAATCGATGCGAGAAAGCCTCCATCCACGGGAATGGACTGGCCGGTTATGTAGGCTGCCGCATCCGAAGCGAGGAACACCGCGATTCCGTGCAGGTCCGAGAGATCACCAAAACGGCGCTGCGGAATCTTGGCGAGCATCGATTGCTGCCATGCCTCGTTGCTGTAGAACACGTCTGTCATCGCTGTCCTGAAATAGCCAGGCGCAATGGCGTTGACCCGGATCCCGAGATCGGCCCACTCTGCAGCAAGCGCCCGCGTCATGCCGAGGAGGCCTGATTTCGACGAGCCGTACGGCACCGCCGTGGGAACCCCAACCTCGGAGGTCAGCGAGCAGAGATTGATAATGACGCCGGGCCGTCCGGCGTCTCTCATCTGCCGCGCGGCGGCTTGGGCGCAGAAGAAGGCGCCTTTGAGATTCGTATCGACAATCCGGTCCCACAAGGCCTCGTCGACATCGAGTGAAGGCCGGACCTCTTCCACCCCCGCATTGTTGACGAGAATATCGAGACCTCCGAGCAGGCTGCCGGCCTCGGCTGTCGCCGCCCGGCAGCGGTCGACATCGGTGACATCCAGGGCGACGGCGTGCGCGACCCCGCCGGCGGTGCGGATGGCGGCCATCGTCTTCTCGAGCGAGGCCACGCTGCGCGCCGCGACCGCGACGTCGGCGCCGGCCGCGCTGAGCGCCTCGGCGATGCTGCGCCCGATGCCACGGCTTGCGCCGGTTACAAGCGCCTTCCTGCCTGACAGATCGAAGAGAGATGCGTTGCGCATGTCATCCTCCTTGGTAATGTCGCGCTTGGACCGATCGCGTCGAGACTATCCGAATGCAGCTTATCTATACAAGCATGTACATCATGGCTGTAGTGCGCCATGCGGAACTTTGCTTGTCAGAGCGGCAGCGCATTGACCGACATCGGACCGGTCTACGCGGTTCGCCCCATCTGGAGTTCATCGGGAGGGGATAGATGAAGCGCGCAGTAGACCACGACGCGATGAGCGTGGTCGGCTATACCACCCCCTGGAGTGCCAAAGCAGGCCAGCGGATCAACCTCAGCCTGTCATGCGATCGGCCGATAAAGGCCACACGAATTTGCCGGCTCGACAAGCCGGCTCCGGAATTTCTCGCCTGGCCCATCGAAACGATAGGTGAAGCACGGCATCGGCATTTCGACCAGGGGTCGTTCCTGTTCGTGCGAGCCGGCGAACTGGCCAAAGTACAAGCCGTCCACGTCATACGTTTTGAGCTGTTCCTCACGCGCAACGAAGGTGCGCGCACGATCCTGGAGGCAGGCGCCCTCGGGCTGCGCCTCCGCGACGGCGCATTTGTCGTGAAAATCGGTGACGAAACCTTTGTCGAGAAGAAGGCGCCAACTGGTGTGTGGCTCACCGTCGAGTTGGACCTGCGGCAGGAACAATCGCGTCTGCGCATCAAATCCCATGACCGTCTCGCGCCTTACGAACTCCATGAAGGTTTTGGCGGCCCGGCGCGGAACCTCCAGGCGCACGGCATCCATTTCGGCGCAAGTGCCACCAACCACGAACCTACCCTCAACGCGAAATTTGCTGCGATCCGGCTCGACACCCCACACGGGACCATTGCCTGGGATTTCCCGACGCTGTTACCAACGCAGCCGATCCTGTCGTCGGGCGGAGCAGATCCGTTGCTCCTCGACGTGATCAATCAGCCAGCCTTCTGCGTGACTTCGGCACGCTGGGACGGATCGAGCTTCGAGCCTCGCTTGGTGCCGTCGCACTACGACGCTATCCATTGCCACGACGACGATATCGGCCCGCTTGAGTGGCCGGCATCGCACCGCGCGACGATCCCTGAAAACGCACACCCAGGCGTCTACGCGTTCCAGGTCGAATGGGAGGGTGGCTACGAACGCGTGGTGTTCTTCGTCACCTCTTCACAGGTTTCGTCGCCGCTGTTGTATCTCGTGCCGACGGCCACCTATCTCGCTTATGCGGACGAATATCTCCCGGATCATCTTTATGAATGGAAAGGCGACGACCGGGGACATCGCTTCGCGATCGCCAACAATCTGAAATCCCTTTACGACTACCATTCCGACCTTAGCGGTGTTTCCATCTGCTCCTACAAAAAGCCGAAAGTGACGCTCAGGGACGATTACGATTATCCGCTCTGCGGCTGCCCACACAATTTGCCGGTCGATCTGCACTTCCTCCGATTCTGCCACGACAATGGAATCGTGTTTGACGTCATGACCGATCACGATTTGCACGAATGCGGCATAGACGGTTTGCGTCGACATCAAGCCGTCGTCACCGGCAGTCATCCCGAATATATGTCGATCGAGATGGAGCAGGCGCTGCGGCAGTTTGTGGCCGAAGGCGGCAGCATCGCCTATCTCGGCGGAAACGGCTTTGCTGCCACTGTGGCTTTCAAGGACGACCTGATGGAGTTGCGGCGCTCGCCGCTGGAGGCCGGCCGCACCTGGGACGGCCCTGTCGCCGAACAGGCGCTGTCGATCACCAACGAACCAGGCGGCTATCTCCGCTGCCGCGGCCGAGGCGAATTCTCGCTGATCGGCGGTGCAATCTCATTGATGGGTTTCGATGGCGCACGCCCCTTCACGCGCACTGAGGAAAGCCATGAAGCAGGATGCGCATGGCTGTTCGAAGGCGTTGAAAATGCGACCTTCGGCACCGACGGCATGGTGCTGGGCGGTGCCGCGGGCTACGAAGTGGATGCGACGTATCCAGCCCTCGGCACTTCCGCTGACACCGTCGTGATCGCGCGGGCGACGGGATTTCCCGACAGCTTCTTCCAGGATCCGACGCGCTGGTATGAGGGCGGGGATAAGCAACGCATCGCCCGCCGCTGCGCCGAAATGACCCTGCGAAAGCTCGCAGCAGGCGGCTTGATCTTTTCCGCAAGCTCGGTTGCCTGGTGCGGCGCGCTGCCAGCCGCAGGCGCCATGAACGATGTCGGCAGGATCACGCTCAATCTGCTTACCCGCCTCGGTGCGACGAAAGGAGAACCAGGCCGAGAAAAATCGATAAGCTGATTGGGGCCGTTACGGAAAGACCCGTATCCGGTCTTGGGAAATCAAATCAGTCGGCGTGCACCGGCTTCGTCTCACATGCCTCTCGCCACCTGGCGGACGGCAGTTGCCTCAGCCGCAACCAGCCGGCGAAATTGCAGCCCGGTGGTGAAAGTTGGGCGGAGGCCTATGTGGCGAGCGGTGACTTGGCGGAGGAAGTCGCGAAGTTGAAAGCCCAAGAGGGCAAGCCGATCATCGCCCACGGCGGAGTGAGCTTCGCCCGCAGTCTCGTCGCCCAAGGACTGGTCGACCAGCTCGCCCTGATGGTGGCCCCGTGGCGCTGGGCAAAGGCCTGCCGCTGTTCTCCGAACTCGCCGCGCCGATGTCTCTCAAGCTGGTGAGCTCGAAAGCCTTTCCGGGGGCCGCGGTGGCGCAGATTTACCGGCCAACGTGAACAGGTCAGAGAATGTGTGCAGCCAACGAACCGACGAAGTAAGGGCGAGGTATAAATGAATGCGATCCCTTCGGATCGTCGTCGATCGATAGGAGCCTGTGCATGGCGAAGCTTGTGTTCGGAATGATGCAGTCGCTCGACGGCTATGTCGCTGGCGCCGAGGGCGGGCCCGGGCTGCCGATGCCGGGCGAGGCGCTCCATCGCCACTTCAACGCTGCGTCTCGTGGCCAGCGACCGGGTTGGCGAGGACGCGATCAGAGTGACGTACGTTCCCCGCCTGATCACAACCCACCCGACACCCTAACGTCCGTCGGACCGAATTTGAGCTCATTCCCACTCGATTGTTCTAAATCTAGTTAGGCCATTGATATAGCTAGGTTTTTTATTCGTTGCCGCGCAAGAAGCCGACCCATGGGCCGTCAAAACGTTACAGTCTTGATTTCAAATGGAAAAATAGCACGAAAATTTTTTGTGCGGTTTTGGCATCTATCGAAGTCGATCGCCTTTCCCGACCCACTTTGGGCAACTCAGGTGGGTTTCACAGCGAACCAAGAAAGTACCGTCACTAACTTTCATAGCACAGCGCGCCACAACGCGACCCGCCGCGGCAGCGTCATCCAAGCGTCATCCCTCTCCGTTTGTAGGTGAACTGGATACCGCTGGCAGTGCAAACTGGACACTCCCGGCAGCATAAACTGGACACCTCAAGACCCACCCGCTCCGAGGACGCGACAGCACGGTTCAAGGTGCAATGTCGCGCCCTCCACTTGCTGAACTTCTTCCCGGAGGGGGCCGGGGGAGGTTGAATAACCTGTGGAAAGCCTGTGGGTCTTTTTGGGACCGTTTGCGGACCGGCCTGAGCCTAGGAATCGTTTTGCTCAACTGCCCCTTCGAGACGGCTGACCGGCCAAAGACGTCCCTCAGGGGAGAGGGGCCCCGCGTTCCGTGGCACCGGCCCGCAACCTTCAGGATATGATAGCCCGCGGCAACCGGAGAAGGGAATCTGTGCTCTCAAACCAGCATCGACTGCTGGGCGGAGATACCCGCCGTCGCGCCATGCGATGTTGCCAGGGTGACCGAGGCCATGAGGGGGTTGGCGAGGTCGCCGGCGGCGTAGATGCCGGGAATGCTAGTTTCGCGGCGCTCGTCGACCTTGAGGGCGATGCCGAGGGGCGTATCGACCGTGGCGAGGCCCAGTGATTCATGCAGGCTTGCGGACGGCTTGTTGCGCGGATGGGCGAACAGGATGTCGACCGCGACATTGCGGCCGGTATCGAGATTGACGGTGGCGATATGGCCCCCGTGATGGGCGATCTCGGTGATCCGGCCATCGACGACAGGTATGTTGCGGCGCGCCAGATCGGCCCGGATATCGGGTGGAATGTCGTGACCATCGGCGAAGAGCGTCAACGTGTCGGTCCAATCGTGGTACAGCCTGACATAATTGTGCGACTGCGGGCCGGACCAGACGAGGCCCCAATGCTGGCCGGCGGCTTCAAAGCCGTCGCAATAGGGGCAGGGTACGATGGACGTGCCCCAGCTTTCGGCAAAGCCCGGAACATCAGGCATCTGGTCGGCGACGCCATAGCTCAGGATCAGGCGCCGCGCCCCAAGGCTTTCGCCATCGCCAGTGAGGACGGAGAAATCGTCGATGGCGCCGGAGACGCTGTCGGCCCGGGCACTGACCAGCCTGATCGTGGGATAACGCGCCAGCTGCTGCCGCGCCTCGGCCAGGATGTCCAGCGGTGGCCTGTGATCGTGACCGAGCAGGCCATGCGAGTGGCCGGCGAAGCGATTGCGCGGCAGGCCGGTATCGAGAACTGTGACCTTGCGGCGGGCACGGCCGAGCTGCAGGGCGCCGGCGAGACCGGCAAAGCTGCCGCCGATGATGATGACGTCATCCATGGTGATGGGCTCCGTGTTGTTGATGGAGGGGAGTGGGCTGGGCCTGGCGCGAAATATCGTCCAGCGATACGCGCTCGAGACGGGCAGCGAGCAGGGCTTCGGCATCGGCGAGAAAGACGCCCATCACTGTGTTGGCCGGCCGGACAATGCCGCATTCGATATCGCCGGGCGGCCCGGGGAAACTTGATTTGGAGGACAGGTTGAAATCCACCCGCTAGCTTGCACATTTCGGAAACTACATGGTATCGTAATTCAAGAATTAGGATACTGTCAAGGACTGGAATTGTCGTGACCGAAAACAGCCAGGGCCGGCGCGGCCGGCCCGCCAACGAGGCGCTTGGCCAAACGATACTCGACGCCGCTTGCGAACTCTTTGTGGAATTGGGTTTTCAAGCGACGACATTGGACAAGGTCGCCCAGCGGGCGAAGATATCCAAGCTCAGCATCTATCGGCACTTCGAGAACAAGGAGGCGCTGTTCAGCGCGGCCATCGCGGCCGGCTGCCATCAGTTGTTTGCACCACAGGCCCTTCTTGAAGACGTCGACGGTTCGGTCGACGATCAGCTCATGGCGGTGGGATCATCACTGCTTCGCACGCTGTTGAGATCAGACGTCCGCAGTGTCGAAGCCATGGTCATGGCCGACAAGACGAATCAAAAGTCGTTAAGCAAGCTCCATTACGAAGCCGGCCCCGCCCATGTCATCGCCCAAATCGAGGCCCTGTTGCGCCAGCTGCACGCGAAGGCGGTTCTGAACGTGCCCGATCCTCTCCGGTCCGCCCGCTTGTTTGCCGCGCTTTTCAAAGGATCCGATCTCCTGATTATCGCACGCTTCGATCAGGCGAGAGCAGAAGACGACAACGAAATCGAATCCTATTGCCGGTCGGCCGTCGCCATGTTCATCGCCGCGCACGGTGGCAACGACCACGCGGGCGGATAAGCATTTGATTGCTCCGGGCAGCTTGGCCGGGACCGTATCCAGGCGCTTCGTCATATTGGGCCGGCGCGCGCGGCCGAGCTTGCACAGATCGCGGCACCTCATCTTTCTCCCAACGATAAAAAGACGCTCGCATCTACCGCGGTCCAAGCTCCCGCCTGGATGCGGTCGACGCTTCTCTCCATCGCAGATCCGGCAGCAGTCGGGACAACATTTGATAGGTGATGCGACGGTGCCATCCGACCATATGCTATCGGGTCCGGAACATCGATCGGTACCGCAGCCAAAGCTGAAACTATGTATGTCGATAACTAAAGTACCGTCAGCGCAGAAATGTCATGATACGGGCAATTTTCGTTATATTTCAAAGCGTTGACGTACAGAAAAGTACCGTCAAATCCCAAAAACGAATGACGGTACTTTTTAGAATGCTCTGTCGGATACGAAAAGTACCGTCAAAAGTACCGTCAG
Organism: Mesorhizobium sp. M0954; assembly: GCF_040319155.1. Lineage (NCBI taxonomy): Bacteria > Pseudomonadati > Pseudomonadota > Alphaproteobacteria > Hyphomicrobiales > Phyllobacteriaceae > Mesorhizobium > Mesorhizobium sp. M0954. The sequence goes on from NZ_JAMYNR010000011.1 coordinate 218,500, forward strand.
AGTGATCTGCTACAAGCTGGGAGCCGCGCCAGGCGCTCCGATAAACTTAACGATTTCAAACGACTTGATAGGTTTGTCAATTCCATTGATAAGGTGCCCTGGCTAGCAGTCTGCCCTGCCCGCAAATCATTGTATTTTCTGCGAAATTCTACGCTAGAGCCGCCTATCATCGCCGTTTCCCTCACTCCCACTCGATTGTGCCTGGCGGTTTGCTCGTCACGTCATAGACGACGCGGTTGATGCCGCGCACCTCGTTGATGATGCCGGTGGCGGCTGCGCCCAGGAATGCCATGTCGTGACGGTAGATATCCGCGGTGCTGCCATCTACCGATGGTGATGCGCGTACATACCGATAAGGGCAGCGGTCACGAGCCGCGCTGTCCCCACGGGCATTGCTCTACGTGCGCCCTTCAAGGAAAAGGAGCATTGTGACGGGGCTTAGCTATAGACGCTGTAGCGTTGATCTAATGCGATTTATCGCAGCATCGACGCCTTGCCTAGGCAGACTTTCAACCTTGTAAAATGAAAGGAACGTAAGCGAGGCTTGAGGAGCACAGGTATTCAGAATAGCTGTCTTGAGAACACGCCGCACTGGCCGCCTGAGGATCAGCCAATCGACCCACCAAGGTGAGCCCAAAGTTGTTATTGCAACCACCTTCCTTAACTGGCGAAGTCGCGGTTGTATGGCACCAAGATCGGCTGCGTGATCGTATGCAATACCAGGCACCCATACCCTGTCGAACCAGCCCTTCAATATAGCTGGAGGTCCGAACCACCACGTGGGAAAAATCAAGACGATAGTCTCGGCCCAGAGAAGATCCTCAATCTCTTTAGCTACCTCTGTGGTCTCGAATCCGGAATAGTAGCTCGCACGCTCCGCCGGTGTAAGAGCCGGGAAGAAGCCAGATCGATACAGATCAACATGTCGGCACTGGTGCTTCGCATCCACCAGGGTGTCGATAGCTGCGTTCGAAAGCGTTTGGCAAAGGCTTGGATTGAGTGGATGAGCCGTGACAATCAAACATCGCATACTAATATTTTGAATCCTCCCCAATTTGGTTGCGCTGCGCGTCATCATTCGTGCGGCGCGGTTCGGGCGAAGCTTCTCATACCAATCATGGGATTTCGAAATAGCTGTACGCGCCACAGTCTTCAAAGAGCAATTGTTTTTTCAACGCCGAGAATGGCCCTTCTCGTCGCCTTGAGGGACTAGAGGCCACCATGCAAGGACAATCGCCTACATCTGCCGGGGTATTATCGCTTCCGCCACTCTGCTCTCGGCAGCTCGCTAAGACTCCCCCTCATTCCCACTCGATGGTTCATTGCTATGGTAACTCGCTGATTTGGCATCGCAAATCCTTTGCGCATGACAAAGAACCCTCTTGCGATCCGTCAGAAATTTGCGCTCTTGATTTCAAACACCAATTTCGACGGTCCACGATTTGCTCGGTTTCGGCGACTATCGGTATCAATCGGTCGATTTCTTTCTGACGGCCGCCGACCGCTCGAGACAGCGCCATCGGCGACCTGCCAGGCGTCAGTCACGCGATATGGACAGCCCCGCGAGAAGCGGAGCGTACGCGGCGAGCCTGCGGGATACGAACTCCGTGAAGAGCCGCACGCGCTTCGTCTTGCGTGTCTCCCCCTGTGTGAGAAGCCAGAGCGTTCCGTACATGTGCAGGTCGGTGCCCGGCACCCTCGCCAGCAGGGGGTCGGCATCGCCGACGAAGCAGGGCAGTGTCGTGATCCCGAGCCCTTGCCGTACAGCAACGATCTGCGCCTCGGCGTCCGTGGTCCTGAAGGGAACCGCCGTGGTGCGAACCTCACCCTCGCTGGCCCATTCCGGAATTCCATGAATGCTTATGACGATCCACCGGATGGGATCAGGTGCGCCCGCACGCCACGCGGCTAGTCGATCGCAGGACATATAGACGCCGCCGAACAGCTCCGGTCCCTTCAGGCCGTGAAGATTGAGCGGCAGGGTTTTGCGGTCGTAGACGACGCGGATCGCGACGTCGGCCTCTCGGTTGGTCAGATTTGCCAGCTCGCCGGACGACAAGATTTCCATCTCGATGTCCGGATGCAGACGCGCGAAGTCGGCGAAGTCCGGCATGAGCAGGTGTGTCGCGAGGGGCGGTGCCAGCGTCACCCGCAGAAGCCCGCGCACGCTCTGGTCGCGCCCGAAGACGCGCGTCTCCAGCAGGTGCGACGACACTTCCATCTGGTCCGCGAACTCGAGGACCTCCTCGCCCGCAGTCGTCAGGCGGTAGCCCGAAGGCAGCTTTTCGAACATGTGCACCCCGAGGCGTTCCTCGAGCTGGGCGACACGTCGCAGCACGGTCGAGTGGTTCACACCGAGGCGCTCGGCGGCGGCCCGCACCGAGCCTCCGCGCGCGACGGCAAGAAAGTAGCGAACGTCATCCCAGTCGATCATGGTGCAATCCGGCACCGCGCGGTGCGCCTTCCAAAGCCCGTATCTAACACATCGAACAGCAGTACGGGCGGTCATCATAGCCTATGTCGACGCGCGCGGCTCAATTCCGAACGGCGGACGCCGATCGTCGCGGCTGGCGTCAGTCGTCCAGCCGGATCGATTTCGCACCACCGATGTGCGCGCTTCCGCACTCAACAACTGACGCCGGCGGACCCATTTCGAGGTTCTCGGGGGTGTCCCCGCACAACCAAAGGCGAAGGCCTGGAAGGATAAGTCATGGGAAAGCTTGAAGGGAAGGTTGCAGTCATCACCGGCGGCGCTACCGGCATCGGCCGCGCCGCAGCAAAGCGCTTCATCGAGGAGGGCGCCTTCGTTTTCATCTTCGGCCGTCGGCAGGAAGCGCTCGACGCCGCTGTGGCCGACCTCGGGCCCAATGCCCGCGCGGTGAAGGGCTCGGTCTCCGATCTGACCGACCTCGACCGACTTTACGCTGCGGTGAAGGCCGAGCGTGGAACCCTCGACATCGTCTTTGCCAATGCCGGGGCGGGAAGCCAGCTTCGGCTCGGCGAGATCACCGCCGAGCACATTGACGAAACCTTCGACACCAATGTGAAGGGTACGATCTTCACGATCCAGAAGGCGCTGCCGCTGATGAGCGAGGGCGGTTCGATAATCCTGACCGGATCGAGCGCTGGCACCACGGGCGCCCCGGGGATGAGCGCCTACAGCGCGAGCAAGGCGGCAGTGCGCAACCTCGCGCGGACCTGGGCGGAGGACCTAAAGGGCACCGGCATCCGGGTAAACGTGCTGTCGCCCGGGGCCACTGCGACCGAGCTAGCGAAGGAAGCACTAGGCGAGGAGGGCCAGAAGGTCTTCGCCTCGATGACTCCGCTCCAGCGCATGGCCGATCCGGCGGAGATCGGGGCGGCGGCGGCCTTTCTCGCGTCGTCGGACAGCAGCTTCATGACTGCCAGCGAGGTCGCCGTTGACGGCGGTCTTGCGCAACTCTGACGCGCTAACCCAGCGCCGTTGAAGGCCGGGGAAATCAATACCAACACGGATCGGAGAAGATCATGAGCTACGCAATTGTAGGATTCGGTAAGATAGGCCAGGCCCTCGCCCACGCCTTCGCCCGTAAAAACATCGACGTGGCCGTCGCGAGCCGCCGACCGCCCGAGGCGTTGGCGCCGCAGGCTCGGGCGATTGGACCCACGGTAGTCGCCAAGTCGCTGCGGGATGCACTCGAGGCCGACACAATCATCTTGGCAGTCCCGTTCGGGGAGCATCGCGAGGTTGCGAAGGCTCTGCCGAGCTGGGAAGGCAAGACAGTCATCGACGCGATGAACGCGTTTCCAGTGCCTGAAGAGCTGGACGGTCTCCCGTCCTCCGCCTTCGTCGCGAAGGCGTTCACCGGCGCCAAGCTCGTCAAAGGGTTCAATCATCTGGGTGCGGCCACTCTGGCTGCCGATCCGATCGTCCAGGGCGGGCACCGTGTCGTCTTTCTGTCGAGCGACGACGAGGACGCGACCGCTCCCGTGGCGGCCTTGGCCAAACAACTCGGGTTCGCACCCGTCAAGCTGGGAAAGCTCAACGAGGGTGGCGCGCTGGTGCACGCGCGCGGCCGCACTTGGGGCCAGCTCATCTTCCAGGATTTGTTCAAGAAGGAGCAGTAATCGATGTACGACCATGTGACTTGGCCCGAGCGATATGATCCGAAAACGTCGGCCATCTACGCACTCAACGACATTGACGTGAAGGCGCCGCCTGAAGCGGTCTGGAAGCTGCTCGTCGAAGCCGAGAATTGGTCGAGCTACTTTCCCGCCGAGGATCAGGTCAAGATTCTGACGGGGGAGCCGGAACTGGCGCTCGGAACGCGATACAGCCGTGTGACGGTTGGATTTCCGATGAGTCTGGTCGTGACGGAATGCGAGCCCCTTCGCAGGCTCGCATGGGCGACGACAGTTGATGGCGACGAGACCGGCTCAAGCGCATACCATGGCTGGGTCATCACGCCTACGGACCATGGCTGCCATGTGCTGACCGAGGAAACGCAGCAGGGCCCCTTCTTCCTCGATGAACTCGGGCGCAAACATCCCGGCGCACTCTATCGGTATCACCAAGACTGGGTCGAAAGCCTCGCCCACGCAGCGGAGGCGGAAACAGCGAAGACGACAGTGGATTGATTGCGCTTCCTGTTTAATTTTGGAGATGAATGAGATGAATATCGAACTCAAAGGCCGCAAGGCCATTGTTACCGGATCCACCGCCGGTATCGGCCGCGCGACGGCGGAGGGGTTGGCACGTGCCGGTGCATCGGTCGTCGTCAACGGCCGTGGAAACGCTCGGGTCGATGAGGCGGTGCGGCAGATGCGGCAGGCCTTCCCCGGCAGCGACATCTCGGGTATCGCCGCTGATCTTGCGACAGCGGAGGGGGCAAAGGCCTTGATCGCGCATGCGCCTGACGCCGATATCCTTGTGAACAACGTCGGTACAGCACACATCCGGAGCTACAACGGCGTCGAGGATATCGCAAATATCCCCGATGAGGACTGGCTTGACCTCTTCCAGTTGAACGTAATGAGTGGCGTGCGCGCGAGCCGTCATTACCTGCCGCGGATGGTGGCGAAAGGCTGGGGCCGCATCGTGTTCATAAGTAGCGAATCCGCAGTCAACATCCCTAAGGAAATGCTCGACTATGGCATGACCAAGACCGCTCAACTCGCGGTCTCACGCGGGCTTGCCGAGGCGGTCGCGGGCACGGGCGTCACCGTCAACGCCGTCCTGCCGGGACCTACCCGCTCTGAGATCCTGGGCAACTTCATGGCGAAACAGGCTGACGCAAATGGAATCACGCAGCACGAAGCCGAGCAGGGCTTCCTGCAGGCGATGCGTCCGACGAGCCTCATCCACCGCTTCGCGACCACCGATGAGGTGGCCAACATGATCATCTACACATGCTCGGAGCAGGCTTCGGCGACCACCGGCGCGGCTTTGCGGGTGGATGGTGGCGTGGTCCGCTTCGTCGCGTAGCAGGACGACCAAATTGTGCCGTTCGCCAACTCGGGTCCGCTGTCGGCCAAGCTGCTGAAGCATGGCACGCTTAAGCCTACAGGGATCTGGCGCACGGCATGCGCACGGTCCACGCATTGCGGGAGCACTCTGAAACTATGCGAGGCACGAGAACGTATTCAGCTACGGCGCCGTCCCCGCTGTGCTCGGCGGCTGTGTGCTCGTCTCGTTGGTCCCGCCCCGGGGCTTAGACCATGATACAAATCCACGGAACATAATGTCTATTGTCCGAGGAATTGATCGGCGCTCCGATCCCAATCCAAAGCATGTGCTGTGAACGGCGCGGTGGATCGATCCCTTTGAGCATCTCTACACATAATCGAAGGTCTATCGCCGACCTGCAAAACGGCTGCTTGTTCTTGCAGAATCGCCCGCGAACTATCGCCTCCTATCGTTGACCAACAATTTCCGAATATATTCCACAGTACTCCAACCTACTCTACCGCACGCCCCCTCACTCCCACTCGATTGTTCGGACGGACCATAAGCATCTGATTTCGCTCGAAATTTCTCAGTTTAGATGACAATAAGCCGGCATGGGGGCTGTCAAAAATCTACGCTGTTGATTTTAAACAGATTTTTCACTGAATATTTTTCGCATGGTTTCGGCATCTATCGAGGTCGATTGCCTCTGAGAGCCGATTTTTAGCGGCTGGGAGCCGCTCCGCTAACAGCGGAAAAGTACCGTCATGTCTCTTATAGCAAGGTTTCGTCGCCCGGGCGAGGCTCGTCCAATCCGCGCCCCAGAGCAAGCCTACACGAGGGCCTGACGCACCGTGTCGCCGTGAAGTCAGGTGGCCGGCAAGCCTGGATCGATGCCGGTCATGGCGATGGAGACGTCCCAGAGCCGCTTCGCAAGCGCGGGATCTTCGGCATGCGGCGCGCGCTTTGCTTCGCCG